>RFVZ01000344.1 GCA_009922405.1 Betaproteobacteria bacterium | reverse complement strand
CTCGTAGAACTGTTCCCGAAAGTTCGGGTTGCGTACCAGACTGATTTTCGATGAACGGCGCCATTCTCCGAGTTGAAAGGCACCCGTGCCAACGGGGTGCTCCATGATGCGATCGCCGTAGGCCTCGACCACCTCGCGCGCCACGATTCCGTAAATCCCGGGGTCGGCGAGAAGATTCGAGACGAACCGCGGCCGTGCTTCGCCGACTCGAAACTGTACCGTGTAGCGGTCGAGCGCGCGGATCCCGGCAACTTCCGTGTTGTAGTCGAATTTGCCCCCCGCCTGGGCCCGATCACGCAGGGCATCCAGCCCGAGAATTTTTTCTTCCTTGACGCTGCTCAACGAAGGACTTTTGTTTTTCGGGTCAAAAATTCGCTTGTAGGTGTAAACCACGTCGTCTGCGATCAATTCGCGCTTTTTGCCCCCAAAAGCAGGATCATCCGCAAAATAAATCCCTGGTCGGAGTCGAACGGTGAACGTTTTGAAATCCTCCGAAACCTCGGGCATATCCTGAGCCAGGTTCGGCTTGATTTTTGCGGGTCTTGCCAGATAATCATAGGTGTAGAGCGAATCGAAGATATTGGCTGTCAAGATGCGTGAATACAGGTCGCTCAGCTGGGCCGGGTCAAAACCCGTTTCGGCGATCGGAAACGCATAGCGCAGGACTTTCTCTTGGCTTGCAGTAGACGGAGTGGCTGCTTGGGCAAGCGTCCCGCTCAGTGCCGCGTAGACTAGGGCGAACACGGAAAACAGGGCAAGCCTCAGGCGGACCAAATGCCTTGATTTATTAATTGGTTTTATCACGATCTGATGATTTTTCTCGCATGCATTTGATCATGCCCGACCCCGAAGTGATGGTCAATTTCGGTCTGGACCCGAGATGCTGACTTATTTCCTGCGCCGGCTCCTGCAAATGATTCCGACCCTGATCGGGGTCGTTTTGCTGGTGTTTTTCCTGTTCAAGTATTTCGGGGGCGACCCGGCTGAAATTCTGGGCGGACTTCAGGCGACCCCTGAGCAGATCGATTCCATTCGCACCGAATTGGGTTTGAACGAACCGGTCCGGGTTCAGCTCTGGATGTTCGTGACCAAGGTCGTGACCTTCGATTGGGGCAGCAGTTGGGCCACCCGCGAGCCCGTGCTCGAAATCTTCAAATCCCGGTTGCCGGCGACGCTGACGGTGATGATTCCGATTTTGTTGCTCGAGGTCGCGCTTGGCATCGTGGCCGGGATGGCGGTGGCGTATGTGCGGGGTACCCTGACTGATCGCGTTGTGATGATTGTGTGCACGATCGCCATGTCGATCAGTTTTCTGGTCTATGTCATCCTGGGCCAGTATGTCTTTGCCTTTCAGCTGGGCTGGTTCCCGGTGCAGGGTTGGTCGGCTAGCACAGCGACCAATTTGATCAAGTTTGCGCCGTTGCCGGTGTTTTTGGCGGTTGCGGTCAGTCTCGGGCCGTATACGCGTCTGTATCGCAGCTTTTTTCTCGATGAGATCAATCAGGACTATGTGCGGACCGCTCGGGCCAAGGGGGTCGGCGAGCAGCGGATCTTGTTCGTGCATGTGCTCCGTAACGCGATGATCCCAATCCTGACGAACGTGGCGACCCATTTGCCGAGCGTCTTTATTGGGTCCTTCCTGATTGAGGTGTTCTTCTCGATCCCCGGGCTCGGGCGCGAGGTCTATACCGCCGTTAATCGAAGCGACTATCCTGTGATCGAGGCGGTGACGGTTTATCTCGCGGTCCTGACCATGGCGATCAACCTGCTCACCGATCTGTTGTACAAGGTCGTCGACCCGCGCGTGGTCTTGAAATGAAGGCGCCACGCTCCCCTGGCCTCTGGACGATGGCCTGGCTCAAGTTGCGCGATGACCGGGTCGGCATGTCCTCGCTCGCGATCGTCTTCGGGTTTGGGGTGCTGGTGATGTTGGCCCAACTGGGCCTGGTCGCCTCCGACTGGCAGCGTGAGGTGGCGACACCGTTTGCACCACCGCATTGGGTTGGACCCAATACGGATTCTGAAGAGATTCAGACTCAGGCGGAGGGCTCGCCGATGTTGGATATCAGCGCGGTCGATCCATTGGCTCCGCAGTATGAGGCGTGGGCCCGTCAAGCCGCTCAGGTCACCGAGGTGGTCACGCAAAAGTCGATTACCCGGGCCTTAGGTGCGGATCGGATCGGCCGCGACGTCTTGGACAAAGCCATCAAGGGCGCTCAGGTTTCGATCACGGTCGGCGTCGCGGCGGCGCTGATGGCCACCTTGATTGGCACCTTCTTGGGCGCACTGGCCGGATATTTCGGTGGGGTGATCGATGATTTACTTGAATGGCTTTACAACGTCTTCAACTCGGTCCCCTACGTGTTGTTGATTTTTGCACTTGCTGCAGTCTTTAAATCGGGCCCGATGGCTCGGGTGTTCAGTAATGGGATCGCCCCCGTGGTGATCATTCTGAGCGTCGTGGGGTGGACAGGGATCTATCGTCTGGTGCGGGCCGA
>RFVZ01000343.1 GCA_009922405.1 Betaproteobacteria bacterium | reverse complement strand
CAACTTAAACAGGCCGATTTCTCCCGCAGAGTTTTTACAACTTTCTTGATCTGCTATCCACTATGAAAACCATTTTCAAGACCCTGACTTCCCTTAGCCGTCGCCATGCGCTCGTTGCTGTGGTTTTGGCGGCCAGTTCCATGAGCCAGGGCGTCCAAGCCCAGTCGCAATATCCGACGCGCCCCGTGCGTCTGATCGTCGGATTTCCTGCTGGCACCGGGCCCGATATCGTGGCGCGATTGCTGGCGCAAAAACTGTCCGAGGGTTGGGGCAATATGGGGGTGGTCGTGGACAACAAGCCGGGTGCGGCTGGCTTGATCGCCGCCGGTGAAGCGGCCCGCGCTGCACCGGATGGTTACACGCTCATGCTGGGAGAAACGGGCCAGCTGAGCATCGCGCCCAGCACTTACACCAAACTGCCCTACGATCCGGTCAAGGACTTTGCCCCTGTCAGCCAGGTCGTCAATTCGGACTTTGTGCTGTTGATCAATCCGCAAAAAGTGCCGTCCAAAAACGTCAAAGAATTTGTGAGTTGGACTCAGCAGCAAAAGGGCTTTTTCATGGCCACCTTCGGCGCAGGTACGCCGGGACACTTTGGTGCATTCATGTTCGGTGAAGCCGTCAAGCTCAAGCCCGAGGCAGTGCACTACAAGAACACCGCCGATGCGCTCGGCGGTTTGTTTAGTGGTGATGTGCAAGGCGTCTTTGCCAGTGTCGGTTTGGCAGCACCCCAAGTCAAGGCGGGCAAGTTGGCGGCGCTGGGCAGTACAGGCGCCACACGGACGGGCGCTTTGCCTGATGTGCCCACCATCAAGGAACAGGGCTTCATGAATCTCGAATTTTCTTCGTGGTTTGGCGTCGTGGCCCCATCGAAAGTGCCGGCAGACATTCTCGTCAAGTTGAGCGCCGACATCCAGAAAGCGGTCAAATCACCTGATACCAAGGCCAAGCTGGAAGAATCGGGCTTTCGCGTGACCGGTACAAGTCGCGAAGAGTTCGCCCGCATCATCGCGGCTGACACGGAAGTGTGGGGCAAGGCTGTGTCCGCCACAGGGTTCAAGGCGGATTAAACCTAACCGGGAGTAAGATTTCCTCGGAGGTCACAGCGGGTGACCTGAGCCTGATCGTTCACGGTGAGAGGGTTCTCGAGATTCGACCGGATGCTGACTGCAACCCTGACTTGGCTTCGACCAGCGTTCCAGCTTTGCCGAGGCCAAAGGGGGGCATGTTTCCGTAAATATTCTCGTAGCTTCCTGGCTTGGCCACATAGGTCTCATGCCAGATACCAACAGAGCCGTCGGTGCCGATCGCCTGATTGAAGGACTGCCACGCAGGGAGGTGCTCTGCGTTTCGGGCCTTGGCATACGCAAGAAGCGAATCGAGGCTTCGCCAATATTGAACCAGGATCAAGGTTCTTGAGAACCACATTTCATGGCTTAAGAGTCCCAGTTCGGGTTGTGTGTAAAGCTCTTTGAGCATTCTCGGCATGGCCGCCATCACCGGGAGCCATTTGTGGATCAGTAGGGGCTTGTTGATCCGCATGCCGATTAGAAACACAGCGAAATCGCCCTCCATTCGGGCCGTCATTCGAGACTTGTGGATCATGGCAATCCTTGCTTGACGGCCAGCCTCGGCTTGCTTAAGAAAGTGGCCTGATCATCACCTTGCGCCACTTGATTGGGCCACCTGTGACGTTTTTTACGCCCGGCCCAAACTGGAGTGCAAATGGTCCGCTGGAAAAAGTACTGTCTTGCAAGGTACTGGTGACAACGCCATTGAATTTCACCGTGATCGACGTTCCTTTTGCCGTCACCTCCATGGTGTTCCACTGACCACCGGCTTTATGAACCAGCGGGACAGGCACCTTGGCAAAGTTGACGATCGCCCCAGTGCCGTAGCTTGGGTCGGGTCGGATGTCCCAAATATTGACCTCGTACGAGTTGTCAGCAGCAATTTTCTTAGGGTCTGAGGCGCGAATAAAGATGCCACTGTTCGTGTCCGTCGCTGCCCAGAACTCTGCGTGAATCACAAAGTCCTTATAGCTCGCTTTCGATACCAGAAAACCGGCACTTCCCTTGTCGGCCACCACGGCGCCATCTTCACTGCGCCAATTGGCATCTCCCAGAACGTTCCAGTTTTCAAGGCCTTGTGCCCCGTCAATCAAGGTGGTCCAACCCGTCCCCCCGGGGGAATGAGCGCAACCCGCCAAAAACATGGCAAAAGCGAAAGCAAGTCTATTCAGCAAGGTGTTTGTGTTCACGATGAGTCTCCTGGTATCCGGCGTCAATTTTTCTTAGCGTTCACAGTCGATTATCCTGAACTTTGGGTGCTCCCGCCGGTTTTGTTCCGGTGCGGATGACGATAACAGTTGAGAGCGACCTGCGGTTGACGGCGCCCACCGCCGCTCAGACGAGTTGGGCGAGTTGTCCGGCTTCGAGATGACACCATTGGCCCATGGGCAGGTCCAGTGAATCCAATGTGAGCTTGCCGATCGCGGTGCGGCGCAA
>RFVZ01000342.1 GCA_009922405.1 Betaproteobacteria bacterium | reverse complement strand
TCTTTCTTCTTGAGCGCCTTGTTGATCGCCTCGAAGGGCAGACCGGGCGGAAGAATTTCAGACAGCAGCGCGCGACCGACCGTGGTCTTGTAACGCGTGATCTTCTCGCGCTTCTCGCCCGCCGCATCGATTTCAATTTCCTTCAGGCGCACCACGATGCCGGCATTGACCTCGATGTTCCGCGACTCGTAGGCACGCGATACCTCGCCAACGTTCGAGAAGTGCATGCCTTCGCCCTTCGCGCCCATTTTTTCACGCGTAATGTAATAAAGGCCGAGCACGATGTCCTGCGACGGCACAATGATCGGCTCGCCGTTGGCGGGCGACAGGATGTTGTTGGTCGACAGCATCAGCGTGCGCGCTTCCAACTGCGCTTCAAGCGACAACGGCACGTGAACGGCCATCTGGGTTCCGGGAAGCTCACGCGCATCGTAATCAAGACTGGGCTTATAAACATTCGCCTTGATGTAAGCATCGCGAACAAGCGTGTTCTTCGTGAGTTCGCCGTAGGCGATACCGGAGGTATGGCGCAACAGGTCCTGGATCGTTGCCTCGCGGTTAGCGGGCATCAGACGAAAGCTAACCCCGTGGAAAACAGGGTCGAACGTCGGGACACTGACCATCGGGCTCTTAAAGGTCGGCAAGAACTTCGAAACGGGGTCTGTGAGCTGCACTTTGCCGTCTTCGACCAGCATCATCAGAGCAGTTGAGACGAGTGGCTTCGTCATGGAATAGATGCGGAAAATCGAGTCGGGAGCCATCGCCCCACCCGTTGCATTGTTCAGACTCCCGAACGCCTGCGAGTACACCAGCTTGCCCTTACGGGCCACCATAACGACGGCGCCGGGAAGCTTTTTTTCGGCAACTTCGCGGTTCATTTCGGTGGTGATTTTCGCCAGTCGCTCGGCCGACATTCCAACCGACTCGGGCGCAGCGGCCGGCAGAGCCTGGGCCAAAGCAAATGGCGCAACCGCCGCAGCAACGCATGCGGCCAACAGTCGAAGTCCTCGATGAATCGTCAAACCCTGCATTCCAATGTCTCCATGATTCTTGTAAGTTGTGTGTAAATCGTCCTGACCTGACAGTCAGGCCAACTCGATCATAGATCCAGCAAAGCGAAAGAAACGCGGTAACGCCGTCGCACAAGGGTATGTCCCGATACGCCATGAAAACGTCCATCACCACCCTAATTACAATCGCCCTGTTGTCCACCGTGGCTCCCGCCGCCGCCCAGCGCATGTACGACAGCAGTGGCAGCCAGATCGGCCGCGTCGACGGCGAACGCTATTACGACAGCAGTGGCCGGCAAATCGGTCGAGTCGACGGCAATCGCATCTACGACGCCTCGGGCCGCCAGCTGGGCCGACTTGAGGGCGATCGAATCTATGACGCATCCGGCTCGCAAATGGGACGGATCGACGGCGAACGTCTTTACAGTGCCTCAGGCACCTCGATGGGACGGATCGACGGCGAGCGCATTTACGATGCGTCGGGCCGCCAGATCGGACGTGCTGACGGGCTTCGACGCATGCAAATGGTTATTTATTTTTACTTCTTTATGTAGATTGTGCAGAACCGCCAACTTCAGTTCTTCATCAGCGCTTTAGCCATCGCATGAAATGCCGGAAGTGTGACCGGATCATTGGCGCCGTTGGCTGCGACTGGATGTGAACCGTAGCGGGCAATCACCATTTCGGCCTTGGGATCGACGTAGATGCTTTGCCCGTGAACGCCCCGCGCCATGATCGCGTCATGGTCGTTATGGGTGATCCACCACATACTGCGATAGCTCCACCCCGGTAGCAACGGATAAGCGGCCTTAGCAAAATCGGCCTTACTTCCGCCCCGCCGAATATCGAGAATCGCGGCTTCGGGAAGGATTTGCTTTCCGTTTGCGCGGCCGTTATTGCGGATCATTTCTCCGAACCTGGCAAGGTCTCGTAGGCCAGTGTTCAGGCCACCACCGGCGAACTCGTTGCCCACAGAGTCAACCGTAAAGTAGGCGTCCTGTTCCATCCCAAGCTGCGACCAGATCATTTCCGAGAGATTCTGTCCGATGGATTTGCCGGTTACCCGACGAATCACCCACCCGAGCGCATCCGTATTCACCGTCTTGTAGGCAAACGCCTGTCCATGTTCCCCAGACTTTTTGACAGTGCGCAAAAAATCGTAAAAGGTCCGAGGACCGTCATAGCCGGGAGGTCTCGGCAAAACCCCTCCCGCTCGAACATGGGTCCAGATTTCAGCCTTCGGATCCGCGTAGTTTTCAGAATACTGCAGGCCTGTTGTCATATCGAGCACCTGCCGAATGGTCGCATCCGCGAACGCCGTCCCCTCGAGTTCGGGCACGTAAGACGCGACGGTTCGGGTCTCATCGAGCTTGCCCTCGGCGATCAGTGACGCTGCGATCACACCGAAAAACGACTTGGTCACCGACATCGCAATATGCTGGCCCTCAGGCTTGAGCACGCCCGTATATCGCTCATAAACAACCTGTCCGCGGTGCAG
>RFVZ01000341.1 GCA_009922405.1 Betaproteobacteria bacterium | reverse complement strand
AAGCGCGGGTTCCGTCGCAGGTTTAGTTGGCATGAACTTTGAAGGCGGGATAGGTTTTTAGGGGATTCTTTCCCCTGATTATCGCCTCCCACGCCGGCCTGCTCGCGACTTAACCCGATCGCGACTCAACCCGATCGTGACTCAGCCTGATCGTGACTCAACCCGATCGCAATCGGGCGGATCCTGACAATTTGAGCGCGGTGCTCTTAACAACTCAGACAAACCGCACAGAAATTGTGCCTAAGGGGCCATAGTCCGCATGAAACGTGTCGCCCACGGCACAGGCAACTGGGCGCGTGAAACTGCCACTAAGCACGATCTCGCCCGCCTCCAGGTGCTCGCCATGTTGTGCGAGCGCATTGGCGAGCCACGCAACGGCATTGGCCGGATGATTTAACACGGCCGCCCCAAGACCCGATTCCTCGATGATGCCGTTCTTGGACAAGAGGGCGCCGGCCCATCGCCAGTCGACAACATCGGCGCGCATCGGCCGCCCCCCCAGCACAATGCCCGCGTTTGCCGCGTTGTCTGCAATGGTGTCGAACACCTTGCGAGGTGCTTTGGTCTGCCGGTCAAATTGCTCGATTCGTGCATCGATCAACTCCAGCGCGGGTACCACGTAATCGGTCGCATTGAGCACATTGAATATGGTGACCCCCGGGCCGACCAAAGGCCTTGCCAGAATGAACGCCAACTCGGCCTCAAATCTAGGCACGATAAATCGACCCGCCTCGACTTCGCTTCCGTCACGAATCAACATGCTATCGAGTAAGGTGCCGTAGTCGGGCTCCGTGATCTGCGACGCGATCTGCATCGCCCGAGACGTGAGGCCAATTTTGTGCCCAATCGGCTTTCGACCCGTCTCAAGCTGAAGCTTCACCCACTCGCGTTGAATCGCGTAGCTGTCCGGAATCGTGATGTTGGGGAACCGCCGCGAAAATTGTTCAACCTGTAAGCGAGTCCGCTCAGCGCCATCGAGCTCTCGGGCCAGTGCAACATGCAAATTTCGATCAAGCACGCTTTGTTTTCCTTCCAGTATCGCCGTGGGTTTAAACCCTATCGCTCCGTCGAGTTCGAGTGTCTCGCTCGGCGCAAATTGTCCTTAAGGTACTCCGGAACACGGTCGTCAAACCCGAGCGCTACACGCTGAACCTCAGGGGTATCAGCCGGCATGTGACCAACCCCCAAGGCCGTCGCGCGTGGTGCAGGTACCGCGACAACCGTCCCACCAACCCGGCCGATACCAGTGATTTCACACTCGACGTAATGCCCAGGGTCAACGCTGCGTGAATGGCATGGCGTACCCATCAGGATGACGTCGCCAGGCATCAGGGTAATGTGCCGCGCAATGTCAGCGATGACGTAGTTGGGCGCCCAGATGGTTTCCTCACCGATATGCGCTTCCTGAACAACCAGGCCGTCAACATAAGTTCGCAAGGTCTGCTCAAACAAATTGACGCCCGTCACAACACCAGGACCAATCGGAAGCAATGAATCTGCGCCTTTGACCCGCAACATACTGCCCTGATCGGTGTCTCGAAAATCCTGCAAACCCATGTCAAGTGCAGCGCAAAAACCACCGACGTACGACCAGGCCTCATCGGGTGTCACGTTGCGACACACTCGATTAATCACGACCGCATATTCCCCCTCGTAATTTAGGTACTTACAGTCCGCGGGCTTCAGGATCTGCCCGCCATGTCCATTTAAAGACGTCAGCGGTTTTGTGAAATAAGTCGGCGTATCGGTTGGCTTGGGCTTGTTGCGTGTCTCAATACTGCGAGATCGATAAGAGATGTGGACCGCGATAACCTTTGTTGGAGTCACCGGCGGCAGATAGCTCGCGCGGCTGGCGTCGAGTTCCCGACCATCGTCGAGCAGTAGCAATCCATCATCACGCATGGTCCCCCAGCAAGCGCTACCGCCGATCAGGACTCGCCTGCGCTCAACGCGCGGACCGCACATGACGGCGGGCAATGTGTCAAACGGAAACTCAAAGTTCATCCAACCGCTCCAACCATTCCGGCCATTCCGGCCATTCCGTCCGCTTGGGGCTCCATCGGGAACCAAATGTGGACATTGCCGGTACCACGTGCATTTTCATAAGCCGACAATGGTTCACCGCGAGCCTGACAGCTACGACCGCCCATCGCGCCCACCATCTGCAAGTAATGCGCACCGAAAGCTTCCCAGGGTAGCCGACGGAACTCGCTATCCCAGCGCTCTAGTACCTCGTCGTGGCGCCCCTGACGGAATAGTTCGATCGCTGCCTTGTCGCTCGCGATGTTCTCAGGGCATGAGACATTGCTCTCGTCGAAGATTCTTGGATTGTTGGGTTTCCAGTCAATCGGGTTGAACTTATGACTAAGTGCCCCAGAGGCGAGTAACAAGACCCGAAGCCCACTTTCGCGGACAGCCTCGCCAATGGCCTCGCCGGACTCTAGAAAGTGATGCCAATCACAATTCTGGCAAGAACTCACGGTGACGATCGGAATCCCCGAACGTTCCAACCAAAGCTG
>RFVZ01000035.1 GCA_009922405.1 Betaproteobacteria bacterium | reverse complement strand
GTGTTCCGCGCCGACGACAAGTTCGACGTGCTGGTACTCGACAAAAGAGAAGTCACGTATTCGTACTTCGCTGATCCGCTCTATGTCTTCATGGACGCTGACTACAATCAGTACGAAGTCGAGTCTGAGTCGATGGGCGATGCCCTGAACTACATCGATGAAGGCATGGCCTGTGACGTCGTTTTTTATGATGGGCGTGCAATTTCGGTCGAAATGCCAACGAGTGTGGTCCGCGAAGTCGAATACACCGAACCCGCGGTTAAGGGTGACACCTCGGGCAAAGTGATGAAGCCGGCCCGAATCAAACCCACCGGGTTTGAATTGCCCGTACCCGCGTTCGTCGAAATCGGCGATCGGATCGAGATCGATACCCGAACTGCCGAGTACAGGAATCGCGTCAAAGGCTGAGTCTCTGGGGCCCAATCTAGGGCCGAACTTCAGAGCTTGCCAGCTACGCGAACCTGCAATTCGTTATCGCGAGCAAAATTAACCAGGAAGGCGTACGCCATTGGTTCATACGCCGCTAAAGCGGCGTCAACACTCACCCCTCGCTCGCCATCGATCAGGACCGGTTGAACCCAAGGAGAGTACCCCAAATGTGTGGCGGGCCCACTCCCCGGGGGGCGAAACCCGCACATGATGCCGGCCAGGCGATCGGTCCAGTCGCTGGGTCGAAACGTCCGCCCGGCCAGGGTCACACCGACGATCAAAAAATTGACCGGACGCTTGAGGTCGATCATCGCCGGGGGCCCTGCATGGTGCGCAGGATCGTCCGATCCCCTACAATGATCGGTTCGTTGCCAAAAACCTGGCTTTGATCCCTCATGAACGCACCCCAAATCCCCATAGTACAAACCCCAGTATCTTGCCTGATGCCCACCTACGCGCCGCAGCCGGTCGCCTTTGTACGTGGCGAAGGGGTGTGGCTATTTGATGCAGCCGGCAAGCGCTATCTCGACGCGCTGTCCGGGATTGCCGTTAACACTCTGGGTCACGGGCACCCTGCCCTCGTTGAAGCACTGCGCGATCAGGTGGGTCGGCTCATTCATCATTCCAATCTGTTTCAGAACCCGCTGGCAGAAGCCCTCGCGCACGAACTGGTTAAACGGTCCGGAATGACCAATGTGTTCTTTTGCAATTCGGGGCTCGAAGCCAACGAGGCTGCGATCAAGATCGCACGCAAGTACGGCCACGATCGAGGAATTGATTCGCCTGAAATCATCGTCTACGAACACGCATTTCATGGGCGCTCGCTCGCGACGCTGTCTGCCACGGGCAATGCAAAAGTCCAGAAGGGATTCGCCCCGCTGGTCCCCGGATTTGTTCGGGTGCCCCTGAATGACACCGACGCCCTCGAAGAAATCGCCCAAACCCGGCCCAACGTGGTTGCGATCTTTCTAGAGGCGATTCAGGGCGAGGGGGGAATTCAGCCAGCAGATATCAACTACCTGCACGCCGCGCGCCGCGTCTGCGACGCCAAGGGGTGGTTATTGATGATTGATGAAGTCCAGTGCGGGACCGCACGGACTGGTCGCTGGTTTGCGCATCAATGGGGAGGGGTTCTGCCCGACGTCATGCCGCTGGCCAAGGGTCTGGGGTCGGGGGTCCCGATCGGCGCTGTCGTGGCTCATGGCGCGGCGGCTACGGTATTTGGAGCTGGCAATCACGGCACAACTTTCGGTGGCAATCCGTTAGCGATGCGGGCCGGACTGGCTACGATCGCAGCGATTGAGGCCGAGGCCTTGATGGCCAACGCACAGGCGCAGGAAGCGCGGATTCGGGCAGGTCTCACCCAGGCGCTGGCCGGACTTCCGGGCGTACGCGAGATTCGTGGCCGTGGCTTGATGCTGGGCATCGAACTCGACCGACCTTGTGGCGAAATTGTCGGGCAGGCGTTGCAGGCCGGGTTAGTGCTCAATGTCACAGCCGATCGGGTCATCCGGCTGCTCCCCCCCCTGATTTTTAAGGACGAGCACTCTGACCAACTGGTCGCGACCCTGGCACCCCTGGTGCGCAATCTGCTCGAGCAACACCCATGAACTTGTCTACGCCGACCCTGCCGACCCGGCATTACCTGAGCTTTGATGCGCTCAGTGCGGCTGAGTACGCCTACCTGTTTGATCGCACGCGAATCATCAAGGCACGGTTCAAGAGATACGAAACGTATCACCCGCTGGCCGATCGTACTTTGGCGATGATCTTCGAGAAGCACAGCACGCGAACCCGCCTCTCGTTCGAAGCCGGCATGCACCAAATGGGCGGTTCTGCGATTTATCTGAACACCCGCGACACCCAGCTGGGCCGGGGCGAGCCCGTTGAAGACGCGGCCCAGGTGATTTCCAGGATGGTGGATCTGGTCATGATCAGAACTTTTGAGCAGGACATCATTGAGCGCTTCGCGGCGAATTCAAGGGTGCCGGTCATCAACGGCCTGACCAACGAATTTCACCCCTGTCAGATCCTTGCTGATTTGTTCACGTATCAGGAACATCGGGGCCCCGTGACAGGGCAAACCATCGCCTGGATTGGTGACGCCAACAACGTTTGCCGCACCTGGATGCAAGCGGCCCGGTTGCTGAATTTCAGACTGCATATCTCGACACCGCCGGGCTATGAGCTTGATTCCCAGCAACTAAGCCAATTTGATCCTCAACAGGTACAGCAGTTCAGTGACCCGATGAAAGCCGTGGCCGGCGCGTCACTGGTGACCACGGACGTCTGGACGAGTATGGGTTTTGAAGCCGAAAACGAAGTGCGCCTGAACGCCTTCGCAGACTGGCAAGTCGACGCGGACATGATGCGCGCGGCTGGGCCTGACGCGCTATTTATGCATTGCCTGCCCGCACATCGGGGCGAAGAAGTGACTGGTGAGGTGATTGATGGCCCACAGTCCGTGGTTTGGGAGGAGGCAGAAAACCGCCTCCATACCCAGAAGGCGCTGATGGAGTTTCTGCTGCTCGGCGAGATGAGCGACGCGCCTTGACTGCCCCCTCAGGCCCGTCAGGGCCTGTAAGCCCTCAGGCCCGTCAGTCGAGGTGATTTCGCATCCGGGCCGCCAAATGTTTGCGTGCGCGGTGCAGCCGGACCCAGCAATTGGCTTCGGTGATCGAGAGCTTTTCGCAGACTTCGCTGGTGGCCAACCCTTCAAGGGCCTGCATCCGAAAGACGCTTTTCAAATTCTCCGGCATCACGTCGATCTCGCGTTCGAGTGCGGCCCGCATCCGGGCGTTGGCAACCGCCCGCATGGGATCGGTCGAATCGTCGGCCCAGTCGAGCCCCAAGCCCGAGCTCGAACCGATCCGATCCAACGAATCGGGTTCGTCATCGTCGCCTGACATTGAGACATAGCGCGTTTCACGGCGAAAGATGTCCTGGATTTTGTGATTCAGGATTCCGATCAGCCAGGTCTTCAAGCTTGATTGCCCCTGAAAGCGTTCGAGACTGGCAACTGCGGCCAGCATGGCGTCTTGCACCGCGTCCTCAGCCAGCGCTTCGTCACGCACTTTGCGGCGGGCAAAACGCACTAGCGCTGGGCGATGCTGTGCAAGCTCGTCAACCGAATAGCGGTGGCCATGCACCAGGACATTAGGCTCCGATGCGGAGGGTGATTCGACCCGACCAGCCTCGGCAAGGAGCGCCGCTGCGAGGTCAATACTGACCTCATCAGGCACGATATCGAAATCCAGATCCAGATCCAGATCCAGAGTGGCCGCGGCGTCTTGTTCAAGCATGGTCAGCATAGAAATCACCCGAAAGCATTTCGTTGTAAGTTCACGTAGTGTGTCGCGCCCACCTCGCAGAGTGATCTCGTGAAGATCACAAATTGGTCTCGATGCACAATTTCCCAGGACTGCGATGCCCCAATCCAATGAACGCCAAATCCTGATCGTCGAGGATCAAGCTGACATCGCCGATCTGATCGCGATGCATGTGCGCGATCTGGGCCACCGGGTTGAGGTGGTCTATGACGGTGATGCGGGCTACGAGCGCGCGCGGTCTGGCGATTTCGACCTCATCGTGCTGGACGTCATGTTGCCCCGCCGGGACGGTCTCGACGTGCTGCGCACCCTTCGCATGGATCGGGTGACAACCCCCGTCCTCATGCTCACCGCTCGCTCGAGTGAACTGGATCGGGTGTTGGGGCTTGAACTCGGCGCGGACGACTATCTCACGAAGCCGTTCTCGGTCATGGAACTCACTGCGCGAATCAAAGCAATCCTGCGGCGCGCGGATCTTGCAGCAGCGCCCAAGGCGTCCACCGATGAGGTCCGGATCGAAGTCGGCGACTTACAGATCGACCCGAATGCCCACGAGGTGCGCCTTCATGGCAAGACAATCGCACTCACCGCCAAAGAGTTTGACCTGTTGCACTATCTAGCCCGGCACCCCGGACGCGCATTCAACCGGACGCAACTTCTGGATGCAGTCTGGGGAACCACGTTTGAGGGCTACGAACACAACGTCAACACTCACATCAACCGCCTCCGATCCAAGATCGAAGCAGACCCTGCAAACCCTCGCTATGTGCTCACCGTACGGGGTTTGGGTTATCGATTTGTCGACACCCGATGAACTCACTAGGAGGGCGGGTCCTGATGCTGATCGCGGTCTTCTCGATGCTCTTGGCATCGTTGATTGCGACCGTTGGCCACCTGACCTACCGCGACTACCGGAGCGAATTAGTTAGCGCCAGAGCGGATGGATTTGCCAAACAAATTCTGGCCTCGTTCCCCGACCTGTGGATGACCTATGCCGCCGACCCCAGCCGGTTTGGTGAACGTTTGCGCGAATTCGTCCTCTTTGAACCCAACACGGGGCTGTATTTACTGGATCGACAAGGTCGGGTGCTGGCAACAGCGGGCGATGTCCACGGATTCTGGACGCGCTATCGGGTCGATCTTGCAAAACTATTGGACGATTTACACGAGGATCCAACCCGCCCGCTCGAAGGCGATGATCCCGACGACATTGACGCCACCGCCGTGGTTGCGGCGCGCCCCGTATTCGTTGATCGGACCCCTCGAGGTTGGCTCTATGTCGTCGCGCGCGACCCGGAAGTGGACGCCGAGACAGCGCTGGTCATTCGGGGCCATGCCGCGCAAGGTCTGATTAAGATGGTTCTGCTGACTTTAGGGATTGGAACCTTACTAACAGTTGCAATCATTGCGATGCTGGCACACCCGCTCGCGGCCCTGACATCGGTGGCTGAAAGCATTCGCCGATCGGGTTTCGCAGCCGCAATTCCCGTGCATTTTCCGTATGACGACCGCCAGGACGAAATCGGCCGTTTGTCTCTGACCTTGCACGAAATGTACGACCGATTGCGCCAGGAAAATGAACGAGTACTGCAAAGCGACGCGCGCCGCCGCGACATGGTCGCGGGCGTGAGCCATGACTTGCGTACACCGCTCACCGCGCTGATCGGGCAACTTGAAACCATCCGGCTAAAGGGCGCGTCACTACCCGAAGAAATACGGCTCCGATACTTTGATGCGGCGATGCAAAACGCGGGACATCTGCGGCGCCTGACCGACAGCCTGGCCGAGATCGGACGTCTGGATAGCCCCGACCTGCGTGCCTCGCCGGAGCCGATCGCGCTCGGAGAATTTTTGGATGATGTCGCCGCACGTTTTCGGGCTCAAGCAGACGACGCGAAGATCGGTCTCTCGGTCGATTACCCGGAAGGACTGCCTCTGGTTCAGCTTGATGCTGCCCTGATGGAGCGGGCGCTTTCAAACCTTCTCGACAACGCCTTGCGATTTACGCCGGCCTCGGGCCAGGTGCGCGTGAACGTCATTCGCAACGATCAAAACGTCCGGATCGAGGTCGTCGACACTGGCCCCGGGGTCAGCGCGGAAGATCAACCCCGAGTATTTGATCGGTTCTTTCAAGGCAGCCGCCACCGCGAGCAACGCGGATCGAGCGGCCTGGGTCTTGCCATCGTTCGGCGGATTGCCGAGTTGCATGGCGGCAAAGCAGGCCTGACCAGCGTCCCTTCAGCCGGTGCGCGGTTCTGGATTGAACTACCACTCATCGCTGCGGCCAGCGCCCCTCCTCGTCAGGCTTAGGCGAGCCAACCCGCAGGTGGCACAATGTCAACTCTAGGAATCTGCTAAGACTGAGCCGTAGGCATGCCCAAAAAAACCCCCTCCGCTTCCGTTCCCAAAACAACCCCGAACCCTAAAAACGACGCTCGCGCCGGCGAAGCCCCGGTACGCAGGGTTGTCCTTGCCTATTCGGGAGGCCTGGACACCTCGGTGATTTTGAAGTGGCTGCAAGACCACTACCAATGCGAAGTCGTGACCTTTACGGCCGATATCGGACAGGGTGAAGAACTCGAACCTGCCCGCGCGAAAGCCCTGAAAATGGGCATTCCGCCAGAGAATATTTTTATCGAGGATCTTCGCGAAGAGTTCACACGGGACTTTGTCTTCCCGATGTTTCGTGCCAATGCATTGTACGAAGGCGAGTACCTGCTGGGCACCTCAATCGCCCGGCCCCTGATCGCGAAACGACTGATCGAAATCGCCCGCCAGGTCAAAGCCGATGCCATCTCGCACGGCGCGACGGGCAAAGGCAATGATCAGGTCCGGTTTGAACTCGGCGCCTACGGTTTAATGCCAGGCGTCAGAATCATTGCGCCTTGGCGCGAATGGGATTTGCTCTCTCGGGATCGACTGCTAGCGTATGCCGACACCCATGGCATCCCCGTTGATTACAAAAAACGCAAAGGAGAGGCGCCGTATTCGATGGATGCCAATCTGCTTCACATCAGCTACGAGGGGGGTGTCCTCGAAGATCCTTCGAAGGCCCCGAGCGAAAAGATGTGGCGTCTCACCGTGTCCCCCGAAAAAGCCCCTGCCCGGGCTGAACATATTGAAATCACTTTTAAGGCAGGCGATCCAGTCGCGCTCAATGACGTGCCGCTCGCGCCCCATGAATTGTTGGCTGAACTCAATCGAATCGGTGGCCGGCACGGTGTGGGTCGACTCGATCTGGTCGAGAACCGCTACGTCGGCATGAAGAGTCGTGGCTGTTACGAGACCCCGGGCGGAACAATCATGCTGAAAGCGCACCGTGCGATTGAGAGCCTGACCCTCGATCGCGAGGTCGCCCACCTGAAGGACGATCTGATGCCGCGCTATGCCAGTCTGGTTTACAACGGCTACTGGTTCAGCCCGGAGCGCGAGGCGTTGCAAGTCTTGATCGACCACACTCAGAAAGTCGTCAACGGAAAAGTTGTGTTGAAGCTCTTCAAAGGCAACGTCCTGGTAACGAGCCGGACCAGCGACGATTCGCTGTTCGACACCCGGATCGCGACCTTCGATGACGACGGCGGCGCTTACAACCAGGCCGATGCCGGTGGCTTCATCAAACTCAATGCGCTGCGGATGCGGATCGCAGCCAGCCGCGGACGCACGCCTGCATCGGCACGCGCCGTCCGGCCCCGCAAGTCATCCAAAGCCTGATCCTGCTCTCGGAGATTCCTATGCCCTCCTTCGACGCCACACTTGAGGCCGACGAGACTGAAGTCCGCAATGCGATCGATCAGACCAACAAGGAAATCACCACCCGTTTTGATTTCAAAGGGTCAAATGCCAAGGTCGAACAACGCGAGCATGAATTGACCTGCCTCGCCGACAGCGATTTTCAACTGGGGCAAGTCCGCGACGTCCTGATTGGGAAATGCGCCAAACGGGGTGTCGATGTCCGTTTTCTCGACCTCGGGGACGTTCAAAAAATGGGTGGCGACCGGGTCAAACAAGTGATCACCGTGCGCCACGGAATCGCCGGCGATGATGCCAAAAAGATCGTTCGCATCATTAAGGACAGCAAGATCAAAGTGCAGGCCGCCATTCAGGGGGATGCGGTGCGCGTAACCGGCACCAAGCGCGATGACCTGCAGGCCGTAATGGCCCTGTTGCGCAAGGATATGACCGAATTGCCGCTGAGTTTTGGCAATTTCCGCGACTGATCCTCCGCCGAGTGGGCCACTGCATCCGCGGCAGAAGGCCCTGATCGACGCAGTGCAACATGCCGGGAATACCGGTGTGTTCGTGGCGGGTCCAGTCAATACAGGGCTTGCTCAAGATCTTGCCAAACGCGGCTTGATTCGGCTCGAGGCACTGCTGGGTGGCCAACCACAACCCGCTTTTATGGCCTTGCCGCCAGTCGCAAGCGACTCGGCGGGTTACTCATTCGATCGGGTGGTTACATTGGCGCGCGAATGGGCTATGTTGCGATGGCACTTCAACGACGCGGCCCTGATTTCCGAATGTGTAAAACGCAGCATCGAAAATCGGGAAGCTGTTTCACCACGCGAGCTCATTGATCAGCTCGCCATCCGGTTCGGACTAGACGATCCACACGATGGTAATGCGCCCAAAGACGTGGCGATACGTGGCGAAGTGGCCGCACGCGGCTCAGCGATTGATCAGGAATGGCGTGAGGCCCGCCGGCGAATTGCACCGGTTGCCGACACCGAGACGCGTCGCCCAAGCGCCGCTGAGCGCGCTAGAGCCCAATTGATCCGGCGCTAGTGATCCGAGCCCAGGCGGAATGGTTATGGATGGATTCGAAGTTTTCGGCTTCAACCCAGAACCGTTCGATTTCAGGCTGCGCCTTCAGCGCCTGTGCCACATCGCGAACCAGATCTTCAACGAACTTCGGGTTGTCGTAGGCCCGTTCGGTCACGAATTTCTCATCGGATCGCTTAAGCAGCCCCCAGAGTTCGCAGGACGCCTGGGCTTCAATCGACCGAATCAGGTCGTCGATCGACAGGTCGTTGTGAACGACCGCATGAACCGTGACATGCGAGCGTTGGTTGTGCGCTCCATAATCACTAATCCCCTTTGAACATGGGCACAGACTCGTGACAGGAACAACGATGGTCAAAGAAATTTGAACCGTACCGGCAGGCTCGACACAACCACTAACGGTCAATTGATAGTCCATAAGGCTGGAGACCCCTGAGACCGGTGCCACTTTGCGGATGAAGTGGGGGAAGCTGACCTCAATCCTGCCCTCTGTCGCCTCGAGTCGGTGAACCATTCGTAACAACAACTCGCGGAAGCTCGGAAGATCCAAAGGTCCGGGCGCGGCGGCTTGTTCTTCGAGCAGCGCAACGAAGCGCGACATGTGGGTGCCTTTCTGATGCGCCGGCAATTGGACGTCCAGCGTCCAAAGGCCTACCGAGGCGAGTGCTTCGTCGGCGGTACGCCAGCGAATCGGGTGGCGCACGCCACGGATACCGACCCGATCGATGACCAACGCGCGTTCGTCAATGCTGCCCTGTACGTCCGGAAGTGCGTTCATCAGGTCGCCGAAGAATTGGGTGCGCCAGCGTGTTCAACGGTCGCGAGCGGCGCCACCCATCGAGCGAATCGATTGCGGATGGAGCGTTCAATGCCCCCCGCATCAAGGCCCTCGGCCGCCAGCAGTTTTTGGTGGTCGCCATGGTCAATAAACCGATCCGGCAGACCCAGCATGAGTATCGGCCGCAAGGGAGCGTCTATCTCACCGCCAGCGCCAGCGCCAGCGCCACCGCCGGCGTTCAAGGCTTCCGCACAGGCGCTACCAGCACCGCCGAAAATCGCATGCTCCTCGAGGGTAATTAGCGCGTCATGATCCGCCGCGAGCGACCTTAGCAGTTTTAGATCCAACGGTTTGACGCAGCGCATATCGACCACCGTTGCGTCGAGCGCCTGCGCGGCTGCCAGCGCAGGATGCAAAAGCGTCCCGAACGCAAGGATGGCGACCCGACCTGCACCACCGTAAAGCTGAGCTTGCCGCTGGCTCTGGCGGCGGATCTCGCCCTTACCGATTTCGATTGGCTGAAGATCTGCCCCGATTTCTGCGCCAATACCCGTTCCGCGGGGATAGCGAACCGCAACGGGGCCATCATGGGCGAAACCAGCGCTGAGCATCCGCCGGCATTGGTCCTCGTCGCTTGGAACGAGAACCACCATATTCGGAATACATCGCAGGTAGGCAATGTCGTACGCCCCGGCATGCGTGGCGCCGTCTGCGCCGACCAAGCCCGAGCGATCGAGTGCAAAAAGGACGGGCAGATTCTGCAACGCCACATCATGAATCAGCTGATCGTAACCACGCTGCAAGAACGTCGAATAAATTGCTACGACCGGTTTCAGCCCCTCGCAAGCAATACCCGCTGCGAAGGTGACAGCGTGCTGTTCGGCGATGCCGACATCAAAATATCGCGACGGAAATCGGCGCTCGAACTCCACCAGGCCTGAGCCTTCCCGCATCGCCGGCGTGATCGCAACCAGGCGTGAATCGGCCTCGGCCTGATCGCACAACCATTGGCCAAACACTTGAGTGAAGGTGGGTCGCGTTGGGGCACTGGATTTGCCCAAACCAACGGCTGGGTCGAAACGACTCGGGCCATGATAGGCAATCGGGTCGGCCTCGGCGCGCTTGTAGCCCGCACCCTTTCGGGTCACCACATGCAAAAACTGGGGGCCGCGCAATTCGCGCAAATTTTGGAGTGTCGGCACGAGTGACTCAAGATCATGGCCATCGATCGGCCCGACGTAATTGAAGCCGAACTCTTCGAACATAGTCGCTGAGGACACCATCCCCTTGGCGTGCTCTTCGAAGCGCCGCGCGATCTCCAGAACGGGGGGGGCGATCGACAGGACATCGCGCGCAAAACTTCGCGCAGCCGCATAGAAACGTCCTGAGAGCAATCGAGCCAAATAACGATTCAGAGCGCCAACCGCGGGCGAGATCGACATATCGTTGTCGTTCAGAATGACGAGAAGATCAATGTCGGCCGTAACGCCCGCGTTATTCATGGCTTCGAAGGCCATTCCGGCACTCATGGCCCCGTCACCAATCACTGCAATGTGGCGACGTCGGCGCGGTCCGACGTTGTCGCCGAGATTGCGCGAGGCCACCGCCATCCCGAGCGCTGCCGAGATGCTTGTTGAAGAGTGCGCGGTGCCAAACGTGTCGTACTCACTTTCGGCACGACGGGGAAACCCTGATAGCCCTCCCAGTTGTCGAAGCGTCGGCATGGCGTCGCGGCGCCCCGTCAAGATCTTGTGGGGATAACTCTGATGGCCAACGTCCCAGACAATCCGGTCGCGTGGTGTATCGAAGACTCGATGCAGCGCGATGGAGAGTTCAACCGTACCCAAATTAGACGAGAGATGGCCCCCGGTCTGCGATACGGTCTCGAGCAGAAACGCTCGCAGTTCGTGCGCGAGTGCTTGAAGCCTCGATCGGTCGAGGCGACGCAGGTCGGCCGGTGAGTTGATTCGATCAAGCGTTGGATAAGCGGTCTTGGTCATCGGCGGATTGGGTTAAGCACGACGCTTGATGATACGGTCAGCAAGATCAATCAAACGGCGAGAACGGTCGCCCCAAGGCGAAAGAGCAGTAACTGCCTCGTCCCGCAGAGTAATCGCCAGCGTGCGCGACGCTTCGAGTCCGAGCAAGGACACAAAAGTCGGTTTATTGTGCTCCGAATCCTTACCGGCTGTCTTGCCCAGCGTCTGCGTATCGGATTCAACATCGAGCACATCGTCAATGACCTGAAACGCCAAACCGACCAGGTTTGCGTAATGGTCGAGCTCCGACGGGATGAAAGCCCCGTCCGAATCAGCGGCCTGTGGGCCCGTCAACCATCCCAGACGCACCGACGCCCGGAGCATGGCTCCGGTCTTTGCCCGATGCATCGCTTCGAGCGCTTCCCGGTCAAGGGTATGCCCAACCGCCGAAAGATCAAGAGCCTGCCCACCAACCATCCCGTGGGCGCCAGCCGCCGCAGCCAACTCGGCCACCATCTTCACCACTGCGGACGCACTCACTGACCGATCCACCGATTGGGCCAGCGCGGCAAACGCCAGGGATTGCAATCCGTCTCCAACCAACATCGCTGTGGCCTCGCCATAGGCCACATGGACGGTGGGTTTACCCCGACGCAAGACATCGTTATCCATGCAGGGCAGATCGTCGTGGACGAGCGAGTAGGCGTGGACCAGCTCAACTGCACTGGCGGCCAGATCGAGTGCTGGGTCAGAAGCCCCTGACAATTCGCCGGCCGCATAGACCAGGAGCGGCCGGATCCGCTTGCCACCGTCCAGAGCCGCGTAGCGCATGGCGTCGAGCAATCGCGGCGGTTGCGCGCCGCAGCCGTCGATAAGACACTCAAGCGCGCGCTCCACCGACGCTTGTCGTTGCACCGTCCAATCCGTAAAAACAGGGTCGACCGGATGGATCTGACGCGGCGCCGACATCTCAGAATGCTCGATTTTTGGTTCCATGTCGTTGATTTTACAATTCTCAGGGCCTTGACCTTGAAACCGGTGAGGGTAGACTCCCCCTTCTGTCATGAAGGTTTCATTAGAAAGGGTGGAACATGTCGGATCTGGGGCTGCGTGCAGCCTGGACGCCGGTCAAGTCACAACTTCCGGTTTCGGCCTATTTCGACGACGCGCTATTTAAGCGAGAGGTCGAATGGTTTTCAAAAAACGGTCCACGCTACGTCGGCCACACGTTGATGGTGCCCGAGCGCGGAGACTACTTCGCCCTCCCCCATGAGGGTGAGGGACGCGTGCTGATCCATGGTCCAAGTGGCGTTGACGTGCTGTCCAATGTTTGCCGCCACCGTCAAGCCATTATGCTCAACGGAAAGGGGAAGACCGAAAGCATCGTCTGCCCCCTGCATCGATGGACCTACGATCTCGAAGGCCGGCTATTGGGAGCACCCCATTTTGCCGAACAACCTTGCGTCCAGCTCGAGCGCTCAAAGGACCTGCAAAACTGGCGCGGCCTCCTTTTCGAGGGACCGAACACCATTGCGGACACGCTGGCCGGAATGGTCGCTGCCGACCAGTTCAACTTTGAGGGCCACGTCCTGGATCATGTCGAGATTCATGAATGTGCCTATAACTGGAAGACCTTTATCGAGGTCTACCTCGAGGATTACCACGTCGGTCCTTTCCATCCAGGGCTTGGTCGATTCGTCACCTGTGATGACTTGCGCTGGGAGTTCGGGCGCCAGTGGTCGGTGCAAACCGTTGGGGTGAATGCCGAACTCGCGCGCCCAGGAACATCGGTCTATCAGCGCTGGCATGCCGAGCTGATGCGTTTTCGCGGCGGCATTGCGCCCCAGCATGGCGCGATCTTTAATCCCCAAAGGTCCGCAGGCGACCACGAACATCATCGAGTTCTACTACCCCGAAGAAATCGCCCTCTTCGAGCGCGAATTTGTGGAGGCTGAGCGGGCCGCCTACCGGGAAACCTGCGTTGAAGATGACGAGATCGCACTGCGCATGGATGCGGGTCGGCGCGCGCTGCTGAACCGTGGACAGGACGATGCTGGCCCCTACCAATCGCCCATGGAGGATGGCATGCAGCATTTCCATGAGTGGTGCCGCCGCGAACTTTATGTCTAGTCCACTCATCACGGTTGACGAATTACTGAGTGCGCAGGCTCGGGCAGCGCAAGCCGGGGGCACTCAGATCCTGCTGGTCGACTGCCGTCACGATTTGATGAAGCCCGAGGCCGGCACACAGGCCTACCTGCAGGGTCACCTGCCCGGGGCGGTTCACTTGAACCTCGATACCGATCTCGCAGACCACGCGGCGGGTCTTTGCGGCGGCCGTCATCCGTTACCGGCCCGCGAACGGGTTAAGGCTCGCCTAGAGTCGATCGGACTCTCGGAGCAGACTCATCTCATCGCTTACGACTCCGATGGCGGTAGCTTTGCGGCGCGACTGTGGTGGTTGACCCAATGGTTGGGCCATGAGCGAGTCAGCGTCCTCGACGGAGGCCTGCCCGCATGGTTGGATGCCGGCCTCGCGCTGACCACAGAAGTCCCGTTGCCCACGCCCGGCAAACTGCGCCTGAGAACCCCTTTGGTGGCCTGGGTCGATGTTGACACGGTCGCCGCCGACACCGCGGCACAACGGCGAGTCGTGCTCGACGCCCGTGCACCAGCCCGTTTTTCAGGAGCGCAAGAACCGCTCGACCCCGTCGCAGGGCATATCCCAGGCGCCCTGAACCGGTTCTGGCAAACCAATCTAGCGGCTGACGGTCGCTTCCATTCCCCCGATCACTTGCGGGCTGAGTTCCTGTCGCTCCTGAACGGGCGGCCAGCCGACACCGCCATCCATCAATGTGGTTCAGGAGTGACTGCCTGCCACAACCTGATAGCGATGGCCCATGCGGGACTCAGCGGGGCTTTGCTCTATGCAGGATCCTGGAGCGAATGGTGTAGCGACCCATCGCGGCCAGTCGCCACCGGGGCCTGAGAACCAAAGGGCGGAGCAGCTAAGGGCGGCGACGCTAAGGGCGGAGCGCCTCAGTGCTGGTGCAGCACATTGGCCAAAGCGGCCGCGATCGCGACGCCAACCCCCAGCAACACCACCTGAAAAGCGGCCTGACGGAGTTGATTGGGATGTTCGCGGTGCAGTGACGGAACAATATCGGCCAAAGCAACATACAAGAACCCAGCGGCGGCAATCGACAGGGCTGCGGGCAGCAACTGGCGTGCGTCGTCGAGCACCATCCAGCCGACGACGCCGCCGACCACTGATGCCAGACTCGACAACAAATTGAACGCAAAGGCGCGGGCGCGGGTGTAGCCCGCATTCAACAAGACAATGAAATCGCCCACCTCCTGGGGAATTTCATGCGCCGCCACGGCAGCGGCAGTGACCCAGCCCAGTGACTGATCAGCGAGAAACGCTGCTGCGATCAGGATCCCGTCGGTGAAGTTATGGACCGAGTCGCCAATCAGAATCAACGCGCCGCCGGGGCCCGCAGCCTCACGATCATGACCATGATGGTGGTGGTGCCCGTCGCCCTCATGATGATGACTGTGGCGCAGGATCTCGAGTTTTTCGAGCCCAAAGAACGCCAGCAGCCCAACGAGCAACCAAACACCGATCAGATGAATATTGCCACCGCGTTCGAGCGCCTCTGGCAGAAGATGCAGGGTGCTGGTGGCCAATAACAGACCGGCCGAAAGGCTGACGAGTGAACGCAATAGCCCGGCCACGAGTCCAAAGGTCAGGAGCGCAGCCGCCACCAGCGAAAGCGCGCCGCCAGCCAACGTGGCAGTCACAATCCCGGCCAGGGTGTCCAGA
>RFVZ01000340.1 GCA_009922405.1 Betaproteobacteria bacterium | reverse complement strand
GCGCATCATCATCCGCAGGCTCGACCAGCCCATGATTCGGGCGACTTCAATCTCGCTGAAAACCCATCGACCTTTGGCGTCGCGTCGCTCGACCCACCGGCAGCAGGCTTCGTGGCGAAGGTCGTGGGCCACCAAGTCGGTGATGCCAGCCCGCTCGAAGTGATGGCGGAACTGGTACGACAGCCTCGCCGTGCAGGCATCTAGCGTCGCCGGGTCACCATCCCAGAAACCCCACAGCCGCCCCACTCTGCCTTTGATCATCTCGGCGAACATAGGGCGCAGTTCCGGCACGATTGGCACGGCCCTTGGCTTCAAGGCACCGCGAGCACCTTTACTACCTTCGACCTTGATGATCCATTTCTGCGTGTCAATCTGGTCAACGCGCAGCTTGTATGCCTCTCGAAGTCTCAAACCCGTCCAGACGAGGACGTGGAAAAGCTGCGCCATTTGCTCGGGTAACAGAGGCACGATAGCATCGGCCTCGCCGGGGGCCAGTCGCCGATCGCGCACCGTATCCCGAGGGGCGTTTTCTTGGTCGTGCGCGTAATTAGAGTAGCCCTTTGGCAGCAATCGCAAAGAGTTTGATGCATCAGACCCGGTTCGTCGCAAGTGCCAATCGACAACCCTAGCCAATGAGCCAACGCATTTGCGGATAGTCCCTGGAGCCAAGCGGCGAGATTTCAACAGACCAACATACGCCTCAGCCCATTGGTAAGTCAGTTGAGACCAACGAACACTCGTATAGGACAGCATTGACTTCAACTGGGCAGCGTCCGAGGGCGCGACCCCTGGAGCAGTGTCCATGTAGGCCTGAATGATCTCTCCAATGTGCTCGTCGTGAGCAGGAGGAGCATTGGCAAACTCGCTGGGAACAATGCCAGCATCAAGCAGGCGGGCAAGTTGACGACCGTATGCCCGAGCTTCTTCTTCAGTTGCGAAGGAAAACCAGAAACGCCTTGGCAGCAACCGATGTTGGACGCGAAGTTGGTAGCGGTTGCCCTTGCGTTGAACTGAGGTTGCCATAGGCGGCAACTTTAACTGCGCTTTACCATCCTCGAAAGAACTGTCATTTTCGACAGTCACGGCAAGAATGCGCGGAGGGTTGTGCTGGACGTTGACCAGCGGTGCATTCAGTTTAGACAAGTTACTTATCAGCTCTTTTTCCAAATTAAAGGCTTCTGTTTCGGTCAACGCGCTGCGTTCAATGTGAATCTCATACCCGCCGGCCTCGGCAATGTCTTGCCACTTTTGGGGGCGGCACTGCGCCTCCCATGCCCTGCCGCCCACTCCTTTGCCAACGTAGAAGATCTCGCCAGTAGTTGCGCGACGGTGGGTGTAAACGTAGTAACCGGCATGCGGCGTAAACTTTGCTTCAGCCATCCGATGCTCCTTCATCTGGTGGTTAGGGGCCATCGGCGCTGCAACGCCGATTGGTTCCGACACTATAACCTTTATCGAATGGACAGTCCGTTGGGTAGGTAGCCGTTTGGTGGCGCTTGCGGCTGGAGCCCAGTATTTGCGAAGCAAGCCGCAGCACCTGATTAAGCGGCTTTAGGCTTGTAAGTGACTGATTTGTATGGAGGCGCGAGGCGGAGTCGAACCGCCCTGGACGGATTTGCAATCCACCCTTCACTAGCATTGGCTGTACATAGAGCGAAGCGGCTACCAGTAGCAGGTGATATCACCGCCCCACCCTACTCTTTCGCGTCGATTCTGGCGCTTTTAAATCGCTCAAATTTTGAACGAATCGTCGTTGTCGGCCTTGCCGTAGTCGTTTGCGCCCTCGCCCAAGTCGAAGTCGTTGAGGCGCCCCCCAATCACCTCCATCTCGACCCACTCCGCAGACCCAAATTCCGGGTCCATGTCTACCAGATGTCGCCAGCGCAGTTGCAACCTGTTGTAGTCGGTGCGAGATCGAATTGGGCCGGGATCGACGAACATCTGTATCACAGACCCGGCGTGTATTTGCCATTGCGGTAGGTCAATACTTCGCCGCGCATTTTTGGCGCGAAGCTGATGTGCACCCAGCGGCTGCCGCGATACTCGGCAATCAACTGGTCGAACTGGATGCCAGCCTCGATGACCTGGCGGCAGAGATCTGCCGGATCTTGGTTGGCGCACACGAAGTCCGCCGCGTGGCCCAAGCAATGCGCCGAGGTCGCCTCACCGCCGATCGCCTTGTTGACCGCTGCGCTTCTGTAGCCCGACGTAATGCGCACCGGCTTGCCCAGCACCTCACGCACAGCATCCAGCCGTTGCATGGTCTGGTCTATGTTCGACCAGAGTGGCGACTCGGTCGGCGGCGTGTTGTCGAGGCCGGTGCTGGTAGCCAGCATCTCCGAAACAGAAAACCATTTACTTGGCATAAGTCACCTCACGGACGGCCTCGTATTGAGCCACGCACGCATCTAGTGCGGCTTGGAGTTTTGCGGCGTCTGCGGCGTAATCGACAAGCCAAGCAGTTGTTCCATTTCCGCTTGCCAGTCCCGGCTCGGCGTCGGCGGCAACGCAAGTGGCGGC
>RFVZ01000339.1 GCA_009922405.1 Betaproteobacteria bacterium | reverse complement strand
TCCAATCATGCGCGGCGGTCGACGTGTACACCGCCGAAGGCAAGCGGCCGGCGCAAGTTCAGGTGGCCGATGCCGCGGTTGACCTGGCGCTTTTGCGCGTTCCGGGCTTGCGAGGGACGCCGGTGAAATTGCGGACGCCGCGATCGATCCGCCTCGGTGAAACGGTGTTTGTCTTCGGATTCCCGCTCAGTGGCTCACTGACCAGCGGCGGTAACTTCACCTCGGGTTTGGTCAGCGGACTGCGCGGATTGCATGACGCACCGGGCGATATTCAGATCACGGCCCCCGTCCAGCCGGGTAATAGCGGAGGCCCGCTACTTGATGCGGCGGGGCAGGTCATCGGGGTCGTCAAGGCCAAGCTCGACGCCATGAAAGCCGCCAAAGCCATTGGCGATATTCCCCAAAACGTCAATTTCGCGATTTCGGCCCCCATCTTGGTCGATTTTCTGGTTCGTCAGCGGGTTGGGTTTGGTAACGGTTCGGTTAATCCAACGACCGCGCCCATCGATACCGCTCAGGTGGCTGAATTGGCGCAGGGGTTTACGTTCCGTGTTGAATGTGGTGGCCGTGGGACGTCCCCCACCGTTGTATCGGGCACAAATGGTTCAGCCATTGCCAATAACGCAACCCCCCCCGGCGACAGTGCGCTACCCAAGCGCGCGGGTCCAATGCTCGCGTGTCAGGGGCCTGTTTTGGCCTAACGTATCTCTTTGCCGATGGTCGTCGTTATGTCGGTGAACTGAAAGACGGTAAACGAAGCGGCCAGGGCGTGTTTATGCTGCTGGACGGGACTCGTTACATTGGTGAATACAAAGATGACAAATGGAATGGGGTGGGGTCAGTCTATTCTGCCAGCGGGCAAGTTTTGCAGGCCGGCACCTACGACGACAATCGGTTGGTTCGGGGTAAGTAAGGCGAGCGCCTTGAATTTGGCATTGATTCGTTTTGTATTGGTCCTGGGCCCAATCTTTCTCGTGCAGAACGCATTTGCCCAGATGTTTCGGGAGGTCCCGCGAGGGCCTAGCGCGACGGCAATCGGGCCAGCGCAGGGACCTTTGCAAGCGCCTGCACCCCCGCCATCGGGTCTGCCCAGTAACACGGCCAGTGCTGGAACTGCGAATGCGAAAGAGCCCACGGCCGCGATGGCCGCCGACGATATCGTCAAGGCCTTGCTAACCAACCCGGACCGAGCGCGGGGCGCGCAGGCCTCGACGCCTAACCCGGGCCAGGCGACGCCGCCTGACCCCTGGTTCTTGGATCTGCAGATTCAGTACGAGTTCAATTCTGCGGTCATCATGGAAGAAAGCTACCCCCTCTTGAATCAGGTGGCGTTGGCTTTGAATTCCCCCCGATTAAAGTCGGTACGCTTTGACGTGGAGGGTCACACGGATGGAGTCGGTAGCAAAGCCAATAACGAGATTCTGTCGATGCGGCGCGCGCAGTCCGTGGTGGTCTATCTGACGTCGGCCGGCGTGCCAGCCGATCGTATGCATGCGATCGGTAAAGGTTTTAGTGAACTGCTTTACCCGTTTGAACCCAAATCGGCCGCTAACCGACGCGTACGGATCAGGGCTCGCTCACTTTGATCAGCGATTTGATTAGCGCTTTGGTCAGGCTTTCTCGCGCACGAAACGACTGACATCCTTTAACACGGGGGCCATCCAGCGCAGCGGTCTTGCCAGCGCGCCAATCAGTGTGAAGTGATCGACCCGGTCGTAAACTTGGACGGTGGTCGGCACGCCGAACGCTTGCAACTTGACCCCGAGCCCTACCGTACTGCGCGTTGGGTTCACCAGGGGATCGTTGCGTGCCGCGCCCAAAAAGGTTCTTGGAGCGGTCGCTGTAGCGAGCTCGATCGGTTGGGTGCCAGCCGGGTAGTTTGGATGAAAAAAGACCGGTTTCGCGTCGGGTTCCGTGACGGGCAGAAAATCGTACGGGCCCGCGAGCCCAATCCAACCTGCGAGCTTTGCGGGTGTGAGGCCGTGGGGCGCCAGCCAGCGCGGGTCCAGAGCCAGCATGGCGGCGTTGTAGGCGCCCGCGCTGTGCCCCATGACGTAAATCCTGGCTGGATCGATGGGTAAACCACCGGCTAGCCCCCCCTTGCCGGCCTCATCAAACACCCAGCGCAAGGCAAGTGCGCAGTCATGCAAAAAATCTGGCCATCGCACCTCGGGATAAAGGCGATAGTCAGCAATCACGGTGAACAATCCCTCGGACGCAAGCGCCTCACCAACAAATCGATAATCTGCTCGCTCGCCCCGGTTCCAGGTGCCCCCGTAAATAAAAAGCACGGTGGGCCAGCCCTGTGGGGGGACTGGCCCCGATGGCCGATAAAGATCTAGTTGGTGCCGCGGTAGTGGGCCAAAGGTAATCCCGGTACGGCGCTCACCCGCCCCACCCAACGAGGTGACGTTAACCAGGTTAAGCGGGGAGCAGGCTTGCAACAGGGTCGTCAGCGCGCCGAGTGCCGCAGTCCCGAGCCCAAGTCTCAAGCGATCTCTCCTGGGTGGCGAGGGTGGCG
>RFVZ01000338.1 GCA_009922405.1 Betaproteobacteria bacterium | reverse complement strand
CACTGGGTCTGGCTTTGGCTCCGGCACTGGGTCTGGCTTTGGCTCCGGCGATGGGATGCGACTGCCACCTGAACCAGCTCCAGGTGACCACATTTCAATCTGGATCGCACACTCTTTTCGCGGTGCTGGCGGATATCCGAACACAACACGTACCGAGTCCCACATGGCCTCGAAATAGCCTGGCTTGGCCAGGATCCCGTTCTTGCAGTCGTCGGTCGTCTTCCAGGCAATGCCAAAAAAAAGCACGGCAAACAACAGGCTGTGGGCGGCCACCGCCAGGCCTAAAGCGCGCCAAGACGCCTGACTGCCGGGGGGGGCAGCGGTCGCTCGTCGTTCCGCTTTTTTCATCCCGACACCAGCCTCGCGCTTGGTCATCCAGGCGTGCTCTTCACCATCAGGGCGACGCGATTGATGCCGCGTTCACGCAAAGCGTTCATGACGCTGATGACGTCTTCGTAGGGGACCTTGCGCTCGCCACTGATGACGAATGGCAGTTTGGGCTCTGAATCATGGACAGCGTCAACGATGGCATCGAGTTCTTTGCGGTTCGTTTCGCGGTCGACAGATTGGGCGGCCCCATGGGTTTTAAGCGCATACCGACCCCCGACCCGAACAAGAATTTCGGCATAGGCATCCGGCGCGACGTTACTTTTGCCCGCCGAGGGTAAGTCAACCACGCCCGACGGGATCAGGGGCGCTGTGACCATGAAGATCACGAGCAGCACGAGCATCACGTCAATGTAAGGAACGACGTTGATTTCATTCATCATGCGGCGCTTGCCGCGTTTGCCGACGGAGGGCATGGCGCTTACCGGGCTTGACGTTGCAGGATGTTTAGAAACTCTTCCATGAAGGTCTCACACCGGTTTGCAAGCCGATCAATATCGTTGGCGAATCGGTTGTACGCCACCACCGCGGGGATCGCGGCAAAGAGCCCGATTGCGGTCGCGACGAGCGCTTCGGCGATACCTGGGGCCACCGATTGGAGGGTGGCCTGTTGAACGTTGGCGAGCCCTCGGAATGAATTCATGATGCCCCAGACCGTTCCAAAAAGTCCGATGTAGGGGCTGACCGACCCGGCCGATGCCAGCATTGCAAGGTTTGATTCAAGGCTGTCAAATTCGCGCTGATAGCTGGCTCGCATCGCGCGGCGCGCGCCGTCGATCATCGAGCCCACATCGCCGGCTTTTTGTTGGCGGACCTTTGAGAATTCCTGCAGGCCGGCGTCAAATATTCGTGCCAGAGGTCCTGCATCTGGTCGACCGCGCATCAGCTTGGCGAGTTCCGCGAGATCGCCCCCAGACCAGAAATCGGCTTCAAAGCTTGTCGTGGCTCGCTGAGCAGCTCGGATTGCAAAGATCTTGGTGAAAATCGTGGTCCAGGATGCAACCGAGATGGTGAGCAGACCGGCCATGACGAACTGCACCGGGACGCTGGCACCGGAAATCAGCGACAGGATGGACATTTCTTGATTCATACTGAATTCTATAATATCAGGGGCGAAACGACACTCGCCCGGATTTTAACGTTCTGGCGCAACAACAATGGTCAGCCAGTGAAAGAGCGCCCAAAGAAGCGCCAGTGCAAGTCCGAGCATCAAAGCGCCCCGAAGTTGAGTTACATGAGGCGCTGATCCCGGTGCGGCAAGGCCGTAACTGATACCAAACCCGCTCACAAGTCCGCCCAGATGCGCGGAATTACTGACGCCAGGAAGCAGAAAACCGATCAACAGATTGATGGCCACAAACGACCACAGAAGTCGTTTGAGTGATGCGACGACCTCTTGGCGTAACCGGTCTCCGTGGCGAAAGACGCCGGCCGCAATCGCCCCCATCGTGCCAAATACGGCACCCGAGGCCCCGACCAACACGGTGCTTGGCTGCGCGCCTATCATGGCTGCAAGGCCACCGAAAACGCCCGCACACAGATAGATCATCAGGAACTGCCAGCGCCCTAGCATCGCGTCTGCAATCGGCCCCGCGACCCACAGCGCCTGCATATTGACCGCGAGATGCAGCAGACCGACATGCAGGAAGGTCGAACTCAGCAGCCTCCAGGGCTGCTCGGCATTGGCCAGAACATGGCTGGCTCCCCAGTCAAAAAGATCTTGCGGAGTCGGTGACAGCGGGTCGACTCCGGACGCGATATTCAGCAGCCATGCCGCGACGTTGAGGCCGATCAAAACATGGGTGACGGTCAAGCTCACGACTCAGGCTCTGCAAGCCCGAAGTGCCGCCAGGCGGTCGCGGTTGCGATCCGGCCGCGTGGCGTGCGCTGCACGTAGCCTTGCTGAATCAGGTAGGGCTCGATCACATCCTCGATTGTGTCGCGCTCTTCGCCGATGGCGGCCGCGAGGTTGTCCACGCCGACGGGCCCGCCATCAAACCGTTCGATGATAGCGCGCAGCAGTGCCCTGTCCATCACATCGAATCCGGCGGCATCGACATCCAGCATCGCCAGGGCGCGGTCCGCAATCGCCGAGTTGATATGTCCGCTGCCTTTGACCTGGGCGAAGTCGCGGACCCGGCGCAGCAGTCG
>RFVZ01000337.1 GCA_009922405.1 Betaproteobacteria bacterium | reverse complement strand
CCCTGCCTGCGGGCGAGTTCTAGCACCACGGAGCGGTCGGTCGAACGCTGCTTGGGCATTAGGATCGCGGTGATCAACTCGTCTTCGCCCAGCGAACGGTTGAACAGCCCCTGAACAAAAGACTCAGCCGGATGATGGCGTAAGCCATCGGGCCCTTCGACCCGGATCTGGGCGTTGAGCAGGATGCAGGCGGCTGGCCATTCTGCGGCGGCATCGAAGAGCGCTAGGCTTCCGCCGATCGTTCCGCGATTCCGAATCGCTGTGTGGGCCAGATATCGCCCTGCCTGGATCAGAACCGGTACATGTTCTCGAACCAGTTCCGACGTCAGGATAGCGGCGTGAGTCGTCATTGCCCCGATAACCAGGTGGTCCCCTTCGAGCGCGATACCCCGCATCGATTCGATCCGATTCAGATCGATCAGACAAGCCGCTGCGTTGAGCCGCATGTTGATCGCGGGCATCAGACTTTGTCCCCCGGCCAGATAACTTGCCCGGTCACCCCAATGGCGTTTGAGTGCGAGCGCCTGCTCTACGCTCGTCGGGCGCTCATATTCGAGTGCTGCGGATTTCATGGCAGTGTCCCAAACTCAGGCGTGCGGCTTGCGCAACGCCTGCGGTCAACGTTTACAGATGGCAGTTCCGATCAGAGCGCTGTTGACTCAGCGCTTGTAGGGACCGCGCTTCAGAAACTCATCCGGTTTATAAGTCCAGAACTGCGAGACGTTGGTGTACGTCTTGACCGGGATATTCATCAGCTGGTCGCCGAGAATTGGATGTTTGACTTTCTGCAGTCGGGAAATATAAATATTCTGGTTGGGATTGTCGTATTCATCGAGTTGCAATGGGCCGCGAGGCGCCTTGACCTGAACTGTCCGCATGGCCTTAAGAAAAGCGGCCCGATCTTCAACATTACCCTTGATGGATTCAATCGCTGCTTTAGTCCACATCCCTGATGTATATGCGGATTCAGCAAACCAGGATGGCAACAGCTTGTAGCGGCGTGCATAGTCATCAACAAACGCCTTGTTCTCCGGCGTATCGATACCGGCGACGTAGTGCACGGTGTTCGAAATCAGGCCAACGGCACGCGCATCGATCTGCGGAATCGCATCTTCATGCAACCAGTAGCCGCCGTGCAGCTTGAATTTCTTGTCGTAACCGAAGTTGTACCAAGCCTCAAACAGTCGGATTCGGGCAACACCGGCCACCACCGCGATCACAGCGTCGGTATCGGGCGGAATCGCCGCGAGCGAGGCGCCATAGTCCGTGGTTGCAAGCGGGGCCCAGATCATTTTGTTGACCTTGCCGCCCTGGTCGGTAAAGGTCTTCACCATACCTCCGGCGACCTCATGTCCCCAGGTGTAATCCGATGCAATGAAGGTGACGTTGCGGGCACCCAGTTCCTTATAGAGATAATCGCCAAAGGGGTGGCCAATCTGGCTGGCCGACACCGCGGTTCGGATGACGGTCGGCAGGCGGTCCCACTTGGTTGACGTGTCAGCGCCAGCGGGGTCCATGATCAGTGGGATCCCGGTTTCTTTGCTGACCTGAGCGACCGCGGGTCCCTCGTGACCGCAAAGGGGCCCGATGATGAAGTGGACCTTGTCCTGAAGCGCCAGTCGGCGACCCTGAGTGAGGGCCTGGTCGGGATTGCATGTGGTGTCTGCAATCACCAGTTCGACCTTACGTCCAGCAGCCATGTAGTTGTTCTGCTCCCAGAACATCTTCATGCCGTTGAGCATTTCAGCGCCTGGTGTTGCAAGAGGCCCTGTAATGGGGGCCAGTACGCCAATCCGGATGGAGGGTTGCTGCGCCTGCGAGTCCACGGACGAGAGCAAGGTGAGTGGCACAGCCAGGGCCGTTAAAAGTTTTCTTGAAAGAAAATTGAACATTTTGTCTCCTCGTAATGAACCGAAGGTTTGTTTCAAGTACGGTTTGTATTCTTCGATCAAATCACTATACGGCCCCACCAAGACTCGGCAATCATGGTTTTCCTCAATGGAATACGATTGCCATGCGTCACCCGGCACCTCTCGGTAACTTCAGTTCAAAAATGCAGGGCTGGGCGGTCTTCCGATCAATGGCAATCTTGGTCACATTACTCGCGAGATAACCGGCGTTGCCAAGGGCCATATTGATCCCCCAACGGTTGTTCCCCAAGGATCGACTTCGGTTTGTAGAACAGTTCGTTGGAAATCTCGTGCTGGTACATTGCCCGATTGTCAGGAGCAGGCTCAGAGCGTAGCGTCTCCCAAGTCGCCCCAACTACCCGGCCACTGATGTGACACCAACTCCAACCACGCTGACTTCGCTGACCGCTACTGAACTGCTGCAGGGATATCGAGCCCGACAGTTTTCCGTCGTCGATGCCACTCGGGCTTTTTTGAACCGGATCGAGCGCTTAAATCCGAGCCTGAACGCCTTTTGCCTGATTGATGAAGCGGCGACTCTGGAGCAGGCGCGCAAATCCGAAGCGCGCTGGACCAAGTGCGAAGGCCGTTCGGCACTGGATGGCGTGCGTGGTTGGGCTTTGCAACGGCCAACGCCTTT
>RFVZ01000336.1 GCA_009922405.1 Betaproteobacteria bacterium | reverse complement strand
TGCGGCCAGAGCAGGCGCGACTGAGCCCCTCAGCCCGGAGCACGCGCCAGCAGGTCCGCACTGACAGCTTCGTAGGCAGCCGCAACCCGCAACAACGCATGATCGCCCTGGGGCCTACCGAGCAGTTGAAGCCCCATCGGCCAGGTCCGGGTCGAGTGAAAGCCGGCCGGGACACTGATCGCAGGCAGACCCCCCAGGGTCGCGTAAATCGTGACCTCCATCCATCGGTGGTAAGTGTCCATCGCTCGCTCGCCAATGCGCTGTGGCCAGCGCTGCTCGATCGGAAATGGCCAGACCTGAGTCACCGGCAATGCAATCACATCAAACGCGTTCAACATGCCAAGCAGATGATGATAAAAACGCGTCCGCGTCTGACTCGCCTTCAGTAATTCGCTGGCGCGCATGTTCAAGGAGTGTTCATACTCCCAAAGGGCCTCGGGCTTGATATGGACGCGCGCTTCAGGCGCTCCATCCGAAAGCGCCAGGAGAGCGGCCACGCGAGGTCCCACCAGCGCACGGCGCCAGGCAAGCCAACAGTCCCAGAGCAGTTCCGGCTCAAACCCCAGGGGCGTGGGCGTCACGATGGCACCATGGCGCTGCATTCTCGCCAGTGCACCCTGGCAGACCTCGAGAATGCCTGGTTCAACCGCGAGATACCCGTCGAGATCGCCTAGCCATCCAATCCGCAGGCCATTCAGTGATTCAGCATGACCGTCAACCCCGGTCGCGCTGAACGAAGCGCCGAGAGAGAGGGGGAGCCGCGGGTCATAGCCTGACTGAATCTCAAGTAATCGGGCCAGATCGGCGACCGTACGAGCCATCGGGCCCTCGGTACTCAGTTGCGCCAACCAGACATCGGCACCCGGCCCCGTGGGGACCCGACCCTGACTTGGGCGCATGCCAAACACATGATTCCAGGCGGCCGGGTTGCGCAGCGAACCCATGAAATCCGAACCATCAGCGACCGGCAGCAATCGCTGCGCCAAGGCGACCGCAGCACCACCGCTGCTTCCGCCAGCACTGACCGTGTCATCCCAGGCGTTATGGGTCGATCCGAACACGGTATTAAACGTATTCGAGCCAAGTCCGAGTTCGGGCGTATTGGTTTTGCCGATCACAATCGACCCAGCCGCCTTCATCCGCGCGGCGACGACGCAGTCAGCGCCAGGCATCGCATCCTTGAGCAGTGGACTGCCCTGGGTGGCTGGGAATCCGGTCACTGCCGCCATGTCCTTGATGGCCTGGGGCATCCCATGCATCCATCCCCGAGACTGCCCTCTGGCCAGTTCGTCATCGCGCGCGCTGGCCTGGGCCAGCAGCACATCGTCGTCGGCCAGACTGACGATAGCGTTGAAGCGAGGATTGAGCGCATGAATCCGCGCGAGATAAGCCTGCATCACCTCTAGGCAGGAGATGTCGCCGCGATGGATCCGCACCGACAATTCGTGGGCATTCCACTGGACCACTTCCGTCATCATCGCTCCTGAATATGCCGCTTGGGGCTCTCGTGGGATAGGCGCATCGCGACAGCGATGCTAGGTTCGCTCCGTCCGACGCCCACCCCGAATTCACAGTCCTGCCTTCACGGTCGGTTTTCATGGGTGCTCAGCTTACATTCCCGAGGAAGACTTGCTCTTTGCAAGTAAACCTGAGGTGGGTCGACGGACTGATAAAGATATGGTTTCGCGAGTCTTCGCTGCCTGACTTGGCCCAGCACTGGCCAATGTGGCCGGCCACGGTGACTTGAGCGGGGGCTGTTGCCTTGATGCGAACGGTCAAGTCGAAGTTGGACAGGCCGGCTATGTAAGAATGCAAACAGAAAAAACGTTGGTAATCGTGATGCGTCGATATCTCATCTGTTTGTTGTTCACCGTTGCTTCGCCATTTGCCATGGCAGACTGGCAAATTCTTTCTGACGGTAGTAACCAAGAATCTGACCAATATATAGACCTACAGAAGGTCAAGCAGGCAGGGCCGATGGCCATCTACAGGCAAGTCGAAGTGCTCAGTCAGGGACCCAAATTAGTCGCCGACGGCGTTTTATCTACGCTTGCGCTGTATGAATACGACTGCATGAACGCCAAGTTTCGCGTACTACAGATCTCAGGCTTTAGCAGGCAGTGGGCCGAGGGTCAAATAACCCCCTTGGCTCGATCAAGTAGTATCGGCGAGTGGCTGGCCTTACCATTGCAGCCGCTAGGGCAGCGAACCTATGATTTGGTCTGCCCCGGGGGGAAAGACAACTAAAAATAGTCTCACCGATAAAAGCAGGCTTTGAACGTTATTTTTGAATGATCAGCAGGTTAATCTTTCGGCTTGAGCGTTAGTATTAATTCAGCCATCTTCCTGGCGTCTGCGTCAGATAGTTGCGGTTGTGGAGGCATGACGTCCTCGCCCCACACACCCGTTCCACCAGATTTGATCTTTGCTGCCAGTGTCTCAATCGCCGATTTGCTGCCAGCGTATTTGCTAGCAACCTCGATGAACTCAGGGCCATACTTTCGTTTGTCAATCAAATGACAAGCCATGCAGTTGTTAGAGAGCATCAGCTTTTT
>RFVZ01000335.1 GCA_009922405.1 Betaproteobacteria bacterium | reverse complement strand
CTGACCTTGGCATTGCTGGCCTGGTATTACGCCAAATTTGATGCCGAGCAATACGAGATCTTGACGATGTTGATCTCGTCAGTCATGCCCCTCGCGACGTTGACCCTGGTGGTTCTTGGAGTCATTTTGTTTGGGATCACGACGGCCACAGAGTCGGCAGCCGTGGGCGCCGCAGGTGCATTTCTGATGGCGTTTTCGGCCCGGTCACTCACCTTCCAAAAAATTAAAGAAGCGGTATTTCTGACGGCAAAGACGACTTCGATGGTCTGCTGGTTGTTTGTGGGGTCGGCGCTCTTTTCCGCCGTCTTCGCAATCCTGGGCGGTCAGCGGCTGGTCGAGGAATGGGTCATGGCCATGAATCTGAGTCCGTTGCAGTTCATGTTGCTCTCACAGGCGATCATCTTTGTATTGGGCTGGCCGTTGGAGTGGACGGAGATCATCGTGATTTTCGTGCCGATCTTCTTGCCACTGCTTCAGCATTTTGAGATCAATCCGATTCTGTGGGGCGTGTTGGTGTTTGTGAACCTGCAGGCCGCATTCTTGTCTCCGCCGGTCGCAATGTCGGCTTTCTATCTGAAGGGGGTCTCGCCACCGCACGTGACGATCAATCAGATTTTTGCCGGCATGATGCCCTACATGTTGATTGTCATTCTTTGTATGGTTTTCATGTATGTCTGGCCGGGGCTGACGCTGTGGTTGCCGACTTTCCTTTACGGTGGTTGATGTAGGTCGCAGGTTTAAAGGTGCGAGGAAATAAAGATCATCGTTTCTTGATTGACGTGAAACGACTTTCGCTTGTGTGAGTGCAGGCGAAAGCCGAATTGTCCAGGCAATTGGGCGTGGGTCGGATTGGTGTAAATCAATACACAGGGTTGCTGAGCGAGATTTCTCAAGACGGCGCTCATGACAGTGTCGTCGAACGGGTTGTAGAGATATGCGATTACGCGATCGCCGAAAGCTCTGAAGTCGATGGCGCTCGCCTCGCCAACCACAAACCGCCCCGAGTCGCTGAATAGTTTTCGGTGATTCGATTGTGCGATCTGGATGAGTGGCTCGTAATAGTCCACGCCGATCGCTTGTTGTTGGATCCCCGCGCGGCGGCACTCCTGATGCCATTGCAAGACGACCTTGCCTTTGCCGCAGCCAATGTCAACAAAGCACCAGTCTGGAAATGAGTCGCCAAGCAGTGTCCGGATCTGTTGAAAGATTAGGCGAACCTCGCTGGTCCAAGAGCTGGCATAGGACAGCCCATGTTCGAAATGGCGCGGGTGTTGCTGAAAATCTGGGCGGGCGAGTGGCAGACCGGTATCGGTCCCGAAGCGCCAGTCAAACCAGTAGCGTTCGACCAGATTGGCCCAAACCGAACGTAAGCCCTGGTGTCGGTACGTTTTCCAGTAATCGGCGAGCACGGTTAAGTCTTGCTGGGGATCCGTCGGGTTTCAGTCCGCTCTCAGGCGTCGGAATCGTCCGACTGCTTGTGCATCCACCGCGGCGGCGGTGTTTCCCCAAGAGCCCCGAATGTAGCTCACGACCGCTGCGACCTCGGCATCGTTTAGTAATGGGGCATATGGGGCCATCCCGTGGGGTCTGGGGTTGCCAACAGTCCCTGGGGCATAGCCACCGTGCATCACGACCTGCACCACATTGGCCGCAACGGGGAGGGCGACCGCGCGATTGCCGGCAAGAGCGGGGTAGCGACCAGGGTCACCATTTCCGGTGGTGCCATGACAGTCCGCGCAGTGTTGTTCATAGAGACGTTGACCGGCCGATCGAACGCTGTCTGATAAAAACGCCTTTCGCGGGGGGCTTTCGATGGGTGGCAATGATTTTAGGTAGGTCGCCACGGCCAGAAGATCTTCTGAGGTTAGCCATTGGGTGCTATTGAGCACCACCTTGGCCATCGGGCCGCTGGCGGAGGCGTGATCGTGTCGCCCATCGCGGAGCAAGGTGATGATTTCTTCGGTCGACCATTCTGCAACCCCGGCTTCACTTGCTGAACTCAGCGAGGGCGCGTACCAATCGCGGCCGGGCAACCAACCTCCGACTAAATTGGACTTCAACGGTTCGTGGGTGAGTGGGGTGCTGGTGAATGGGAGGTTTACGACCGCGCCGAGCAGATTATGAGGTGCATGGCAGGCCTCGCAATGGCCAAGGCCACGGACCAGGTAAGCACCCCGATTCCAGAGTTCAGAGCGATCTGGCTCGGGCGGTTCGACACCGGGTCGAAAATTCAGCGCGCGCCAAACCACCATCGCCGCTTGGGTATTCAAGGGGAAGGGCAGGGTATTGGCAGGCGGTTGATTCGACACGGCGGGCAGCGTTTGTAGCCAAGCGAAAATCGCGTCGGAATCTTCCCGCGTGACCCGGGTCATGTTGGTGAAGGGAAACGCCGGTGTCAGGAGTCGACCATCACGTGATCGACCATGATGCATTGCATTCCAAAAGTCAGTGGCATCCCAGCGACCGAGTCCGGTGTCATGGTCTGGGGTCAAGTTCGAGCCGTACACTGTGCCAAATGGGGTTTCGATCGGTTTGCCGCCGGCAAAAGCCTCGCCGCCTCTCGCGCTGTGACA
>RFVZ01000334.1 GCA_009922405.1 Betaproteobacteria bacterium | reverse complement strand
CGCGGGCGTTCACGCCCTGTAATGCGTGCTCCAACATGGCGACGGCCTCGTTGGCTCGCGGATCGGCCAGGATATTCCAGCCAGGCACGAGAACGACCAGCTCCTCGAGATGCTCGATCGTGCTGTTTTTGAACCGCGCCTCGGGGTGAGCAAATTTCTCCGCGGCATGCCCGGCACGTTCCCGCAGGGTGCGCCACAGATGCGACTGCGCGTCGCCCATGAGACGGCGCTGCTTCTGATCCAGCGTGCTGGCTAGCTTGGTGGCAAAAGCCGGGGGAAGGTAGCCAAAGGCCGTGGCCGCGGGCAGCGGCTCGAAGTCCATCTTAACGTAGAAGGCATCCCTGAGCTGTTCGATTGTGGGGTAATCCTCCTCGCGTGCCATGCCCGCCAGGTTGGACATCGCGACTGCTTTATCCTCGCCGTAGTGCTCCAGCATTTTCTCGAGCACCTCCTCGGCTCCCCGTTTGGCTTCGCCCACGGTCTGGACGTATTTCTCGAACAGGATATTGGGCAGCAGGCGCGGGCCATTCATTCGGTCGGATGACACGTTGGAAGGCCAGGGCTGGGTGAGCATGCGGTGCTGGCTGCGGATATTGGCGAAAGCGCTCTTGGTCGAACGCAACCTATCGTCTGCGCCGGCCATGAGGTTCTTCACGACTCGCCCGACCTTGCCAGTGGCGCCGGCATCGTTGGCGAGGCGGGTCATCGCCCGGCTGTCGCTACGCTCCCCCGACCACACGCCGAGCGTCACATCGGCCAGGATCGCTGTGGCGCGGAGGCTATCGACCATCCCGGAGCGCACATCATTTTCAGTCGTCATACCGTCCATTATTTTGTTCCCTACTGTAGTGGTTGATTGGAATCAGGCGAGGTAGCGAGCTGTTCTCCCAGCTCGGACACCATCGACGCGATATGTGCGGCCACTGGTAGCGGCAGCACTTTGTAAATTTCGAGCAGCACATTGCAGGCCTGGCCTGGAATGCTGGTGATCGTTATGCCCGCCGGGACTTGTCTCACCGGCGCTGGCTGCACTGCCTTCAATGCTTCCGCGACTGTTTTGTCAGGCAGGTTCAACTCGTGCAGGCGGCGAACTATCCCGGTCAGCCGCATAAACTCTGCTCTCCTTTCTTGTGATAGCTTCGAAAACTCTGCTCTCTTTTTTGCCATCGGCTTTCCCCTTACTGTAGTGGTTGAGGTCATGCAGCTTTTTTCTGGTCAGACGGCATGTTGCTTTCACCTAAATTGCGACACGCCGCGAGGTGATCCTCGACATAGGGGTGCAGGCTGCGCATCGTCGCGAGTAACGGGCGGTAATCGTTCTTACCTGTCTGCCGGACTGTGCTGTGGATCATATCTATAGCAGAGGTAAGAAGGCGGTTATGGGGGGTCTGATTTAAGCCGTATGAACGCCCCGGAACCAACGACTTCATGCGATGGTATAGCTGAAGGACGGCGTCCGTCAGCCATATTTCGGAAAGGCTGAAAGATGACGGTACGCGCCACTCGCCGCGGCGCTGTCCAAAAGTTTTTGTGAAACTGGTGGGCAGCTTATCGAGCTGTAGAGGGCGAGCGCGGCGGCTGCGCTTCTCTATGCTTGCTTGCATATCACCGTTGCGGATCAGCACCTCCAGAGCATCTATGGCCTGCTCCCCCATCAAATCGCCTTCGATCGGGTCTTTCATGATCTCTTGCATCGCTATGAGCGGGGCAAAATCACGCGCGGCATTGGCACTTAATGTCCGAAACTGAATATGAGTAGAAACTCTTCCGTAGGGCATGTATCTCCTGGAACGAGTCCAGTTGAATTGCACCCCAACATCATGAAAGCCGGTCGCATCGCGTAGCACAGCGCGAAGGCGAGGCGTTTGCCGCACTTTCACCCAAATGTTGACCCTACTCTGCCTGGCAAGTTTCGTTACCTCGTCCTTGAATACGCGCTCTACCATGTATCGGCGAGCGGCTTGCGGTGACGAAGTGAGCAGAACGCGCATGGGGTTCTTTGAATCAGGGTAGGCAGGCGCAGTTGCTATTTTAGTCTTATTGTCTTTATCGGCAATCCCCAGGACAGGCGCGAAACGCAGCGCTTTCTCCATCAGGTCGAGTTCCGACGATAGACCCACGCGAAGGTGGTTCATGGTCTCGTCCACACTGAACGCATGGGGGAGATTGGTGAGGAGGTTGTTCAAACGCTCCTCGGTGAGCAGCGCTTTCGACGCCTGCTCCGGCGTCATGCTGTCGTAGTGGGACATTCTCTTTCCTTTCCGAACTACTGTAGTGGTTATAATTCATAGGCTTCCGTTGTCTTTGCAGCGCGCGCAGATGCGGTTCCGCCGCCGGTCGAAGGAGCCGAACATTTTGGTGCAGCGAAGGCACTTCACCTGAACGGTTTGCTCTTTGGTCCGCCGCTCTGGCTCTGCCCGCGCGATCATAGGCTTGGCCTGTGGGACTGGCTCGTCGAACGTGGCAGCCGCCCTAATTCGACGGACTTTGGCGCATACTGAGATGTAGGGCCGGCACATCACGGCTGCGATTTCCGGGAGGCTGTGTAGACCGCCCCTCAGCAGCGCGGTCAGG
>RFVZ01000333.1 GCA_009922405.1 Betaproteobacteria bacterium | reverse complement strand
AAAATGTGAGGTGACGTTCGATCACAGCATGGGGGTGGAGCGCCTCTACGAATCGCCGCGGGTCACTAAACCCTACACCGACTCGCAATGGGCTGAAGTCCTCGAACTGGGTTCTCAGGTCGATCGGGTACTCGAATCTGGTGATGTTCGTCTGACCATGGGCGGGGAGCCCACCTTTGTCTCGAGCGTCGACCGCGAGGGGGCTGAGTGGAATACCGAAGCCATGGGCACAACCAAACGTGGACTGGCCACAGAGTTGCTCGGCCGGCTGGCGACGCGATGGTCGCCCGGCGGTTTTTTACATTTTGGCCAGGGCAAGTGGTACCCCGGTGAACAATTGCCGCGGTGGGCGCTGTCGTCGTTCTGGCGAACTGACGGATCGCCTTGTTGGAATGATCCGACCCGGTTCGCCGATGAGCGTTTGCCAGGCGCTGCTACTGGCGAGGATGCTGAACGGTTCGTGCGTCGCCTGAGTGCGTTGTTGGGCGTGGGCGATCAAACCATCCGGCCGGGCTACGAGGACACTTTCTATTACCTCTGGCGCGAGCGACGTTTGCCCGTCAATGTCGATCCGTTCGATTCGCGATTAGAGGACGCGCTCGAGCGGGACCGACTTCGGAAGATCTTTGATCAGGGCCTTAGCCATACGGTCGGTTGGGTGTTGCCTCTGACCGCCTCCAGTGCCGACCCAGTACTGGGTGGATCGCGCTGGATGACCGGCCCCTGGTTCGTGCGCGATGAGCGCCTTTACCTGATTCCAGGGGATTCAGCCATGGGATGGCGGCTTCCCCTGGATTCGCTCCCCTGGGTGAAATCAACCGAAGGTGTGGCCGATTTGCCGCCGGACCCCATGGCGCCGAGGGCGGCGCTGCCTGGCACGCTGCTGCCAGGCACGGCGCGGCCTGGGGACTTGCGAGCGCGCGATGTGCCTTTAAGGCATCAGACCCCCGACGCACATGCCGACAAACAGCCGCCATCCCCGTTCCAGTCCGCCGACGGCCTACTGCGAACGGCGCTTTGCGTCGAGGTGCGAGAGGCGCATCTCTATGTTTTCATGCCGCCTCTGGCGCATCTTGAGGACTACCTGGACCTTTTGTCGGCAATCGAGCAGACGGCGACTGAGCTGGACCGGCAGATCATTCTGGAAGGTTATCCGCCGCCACACGATCCCCGCCTGCGGGTGTTGCAGATCACGCCAGACCCCGGCGTCATTGAGGTCAACATTCATCCGTCTCGCACCTTCGGCGAGATCGTCGATCGCACGACCTTTTTGTACGATGCGGCGCGTCATACCAAACTGACCGCGGAGAAATTTTTGCTCGATGGACGTCACACCGGCACTGGGGGGGGCAATCACATCACCATGGGCGGGGCCACCCCGGCCGACAGTCCATTCTTGCGTCGCCCGGATTTGCTAGCGAGTCTGCTGTCTTACTGGCACAACCATCCTTCACTTTCATACTTGTTTTCGGGTCTGTTTATTGGCCCTACGAGTCAGGCGCCACGGGTCGATGAGGCGCGGGACGATTCGCTCCATGAACTCGAAATCGCGTTTGCTGAGATGCGACGCTTGACCGGGGGAGGCAAGTCGCCTGCCCCCTGGTTGGTCGATCGATTGCTGCGCAACCTGCTTGTCGATGTGACGGGTAATACCCACCGTGCTGAATTTTGTATCGATAAACTCTATTCGCCGGAAGGTTCCGCCGGTCGACTAGGGCTACTCGAGATGCGGGCCTTCGAGATGCCGCCGCACGAGCGCATGGCTGTGGTCCAGCAGCTACTGTTGCGAGCGTTGGTGGCGCGGTTCTGGGCCAGGCCATACAGCGCGCCGCTGGTGCGTTGGGGCACGGCGCTACACGATCGGTTCCTGTTGCCGACATTCGTTCAGATGGACTTCGAGGACGTGCTGACCGAAACCGCGCGCGACGGCTTTCGACTCGACCCGGTCTGGTTTGCGCCCCACTTTGAATTCCGATTCCCCAGGATCGGCGAAATCGACGCGCGCGGTGTCGCGATCGAGCTTCGCATGGCGCTCGAACCCTGGCACGTGCTGGGTGAACAAGGCGGGCCTGGTGGAACCGCGCGCTATGTTGATTCATCGGTGGAGCGCCTCGAATTGCGAGTCCGTGGCATGACCGATCCACGTCATCAGGTTTCGGTCAACGGTTCTGCGGTGCCGCTTACGCCAACCGGCGTGCCGGGCGACTTTGTAGCGGGTGTGCGCTACCGGGCTTGGCAGCCGCCGAATGCACTGCATCCCACGATTGGTGTGCATGCTCCGCTTACGGTGGACTTGGTCGATACCTGGCTTGGGCGGTCGATGGGCGGCGGGCAGTACTTTGTGGCCCATCCTGGCGGACTGAGTTACGAAACCTTCCCGGTCAACTCGCACGAGGCCGAAAGTCGGCGTTTGTCCCGATTTGTACGGATGGGGCATACGCCACGAGCAATCGGTTCTCATGCATTGGGTTCGGATGCATTGGGCTCCCGTGCGCCCCGAATTGATCGAACCTTCCCCGTGACCCTGGATCTGCGGCAATAATCTGAGCTTCGTCGGCTAGCGCGTTGCATGGCCGGGCT
>RFVZ01000332.1 GCA_009922405.1 Betaproteobacteria bacterium | reverse complement strand
CAGTAGTCGACCGTCAGCGAGAGATTGTCGACGAAGTTCGGCTCCCAAACAAAACCAATTGTCGTGGTGTGGGCTTTCTCGGGTCCGAGGTTCGGGTTGCCGCCCGCGGTATTGTTGATCTGGTTGGACGAGGGCGCCGCAACCGCTCCAATCTGACCAACTGGCACGCCAGTCGATTGGCACAGGCTCGTCAGGGTGCCCGCTTTACCTGCATCAGCAGCCGAAATCTTGTTGCCCTGGCACGGGTCGACCGCCAGTGAGGACAGACCCGTAGTCACCGGTGCGTAGAGCTCGTTCACGTTCGGAGCGCGAATCGCCAGCTGCTGTTCGCCACGGAAACGGAATCCCTTGATTGGGGCCCAATCCATACCGCCTTTCCAGCTGCCGTAATTCTGCTTGGTCCCGGCTGAGGTTGAGAACTCTGTGCTGCGATAGCCACCACCAAGATTGAGCGCCTGGACCATGGGCCGGTTCGAGACCAGCGGCATATTGGCTTCCATGTAGGTTTCGCTGAATTTCAGCTCGCCACTGCGGTCTGGCGTCGGCGATCCACTGCCCAGCAATTCACCCTGGGTCTGGATCACAGAATCCGATTTGTTGCCGCCAAAGACCTTGCGGTTTTCATATCCAATCGCGAGACCGAGGGGATTTTTTGCGAAGGGGCTCTTGACCACGCTCACATCGCCGCTTGCCGAGCCGGCCATGATGGTTTGCTGTACGTTCGTGGTAGCGAAAGTTGGGATACTGAGATAATTCAGCATGGCCGGCGTGATTGAACCCGCCGCGCCAAAGAGGTTGACCGGAACGCAGCCGCCCGTGGTGACCGTGCAGTTGGTCGTGCTGGTCGCACGCACGGCCTGCTGCAGCTTGGTGAATGAGAACCCATTGCCAGTCGTTGCAATTTGCTCCGAACGGCCATACTGGTAATAGGTGTCGTAGTTCCAGTTGCTCAGGAATGGGACCTCGCCGCGCAGACCGGTGGTGTATTGCATGGTCGTGTTGTCGTAGCTATAGATCCGTGGACCTGCTTCGACGAAGCGACGTGAGATCGTGGGTTTGAATTCGGTCGCGTTGCCCACGACGCAATTCGCCGCTGAGATACCGTATGCAGAACACAATTGCTGGCGAATCGGATCCGTGATGAACGGATTGCCGATCGGGATGCTCAGACCGACACCAAAGGTGCCCGAGGGCGCCAGGTTCAGGGTGACGTTGCTGCGCGTTGAGAACACCTCTGCATAGGCTTCAGCATAATCATTGATCGTAAAACGACCCAGCGCGGTGACCTGACGGCGATCCAGAGGGGTTTCAAAGTAGTTTGGCGGATTGGTGTTGTAGCCATCCGGTGGTCCTGACGTGACCGCACTACGGAAAAGGCCAGTGGTTCCATCAATCACGCGCGAGCCGTTGATCGGAGCTGGCATTCCGCCCCAGATCGCTGGGACCGAGGTACCCGAAAACCCCCCGGGCAGTCCGGTCGTGGAACTGAGTGCGGTGCTGGCATAGCTGCGGTCCGCGAGCCGAATCGGATCGGTCCGGGTGGTACCAATGCTCAGAGCGACGTTGCCACGACCGTCCGCCAGATTGGCGCCCATGGTGATGTCATTTTTGTAGCGTTTGGCATCGCCCGCGCCTGATGCGCTGTAGAGCGAGGTCGCTTCGATGCCGGTGAAGTTACGTTTCGTGATGAAGTTCACGACGCCAGCGACAGCGTCGGCCCCGTATACGGCGGAGGCGCCTCCCGTCACGACATCCACCCGCTCCAGCAGCGAGATCGGCACGTTGTTGGTGTCAACGACGCCACCCAGCGTTGCCGGCACAAAGCGCTTGCTGTTGAACAGCACCAGGGTGCGGTTGCTGCCCATACCACGCAGGTCGATCGATGCAGTGCCATTGGATCCGTTGTTCATGGCCGGACCGATGGCTGGGTAGGACGAGGGCAGACCGCGGATGAGTTCTTCAACGGCAACCGGCTGTGTAATGTCGATATCAGCCTTGGTGACGACACTCACCGGACTGCTCGCTTCGTTGACGATTGCTTTTAGCCTCGAACCCGTAATTTCGACCCGATCCAGGGATTCTTTATTCGCATCCTGAGCGACGGCAGGCATTGCGCTTAGCGTACCGGTTGCCACCATGACGGCAACGGCCAGAGGGTTGAGTTTGAACATGTTGCAATCCAAAAGGGGGGTCTTGGGAACTGCCACACGTGGTCGTCGAGCCGACCAACGGTTGGTGCGCTTACATTATTTTACAAACCGAAATATTTTTGCAATGATTTTCTGGGTCTCAATGTGGGAATTTTTTGACGCGCCTGGTGGCACTATTTGATCAGCCTATTCGGGCCCCCAAGTTCGGGGTCTCAGCGCACGATTTTTTGTTTCGAAGGTGATATGGCGACACAACGTAACCCATTGCTCGAACCCTGGGATACGCCGTTTGAGCTCCCGCCATTTCGGGATATTCAGTCTCTGCACTTTGGTGGTGCGTTTGAACAGGCGCTCGCCGAGCACAGCGCGGAAATTGAGGCCATTGCAAACAGTCACGAGCTGCCTGATTTTAAAAATACGCTGATCGCGC
>RFVZ01000331.1 GCA_009922405.1 Betaproteobacteria bacterium | reverse complement strand
CAGCAGAATAAGACGACGGCCATCGGGGAAAACAACCTCATCCACCTGAGGCTTGACGTTTTGCCAGGTACAACCACTAGCCTCACCCCGGATCGATGCAATATCGATCTCTTCATCGTAATGGCCCATGTTGCAAAGGATGGCCTCATCCTTCATCTGGTCCATATGGGCCCGGGTAATAACCCGAGTATTTCCAGTCGCCGTGACAAAAATATCGCCCTGCGAAGCAGCCTGATCCATCGTCACCACGCGGTAACCCTCGAGCGCGGCCTGTAGCGCACAAATCGGGTCGATTTCAGTCACCCAGACCTGCGCAGACAACCCGCGCAGGGCCAATGCGCAGCCTTTGCCGACGTCACCGAAGCCAGCAACGACGGCCACTTTGCCGGCGATCATGACGTCAGTTGCCCGTTTGATCGAATCCACCAGGGATTCCCGGCAACCGTAGTAGCTATCGAATTTCGCTTTGGGCGCCGGTATGACTCTCTTCGGTCACGCCAATAATCTGGTCGAGTTGGCGCTGGTACCACCCCGGGTCCTCGGCAAGCCGCACTCGAATCGCATCGAAGAACCAGCGCGCCTGATCCGAGTGATTGCGCTCCAGGATCGACGGATCCAGCGCCGCCTGCGCACCGACATGGAGCAGAAAAGTCGCATCGCCGCCGTCGTCCAGAATCAGATTGGCTGCCCCGTGAGGGTTGTCGTCCGAAACTGGGAATTCAAAAATGCGATGCATGTACTCCCAATAACGAGCAGGCGACTCACCCTTGAACGCAAAAATATGATTGCCACGCGCAACCAGCGCAGCCGCGGCTTCGTCATGAGTTGACAACAGGTCGCTTGAGGCCCAACGAACGTCCGCCCCCAAGTCGCGGAGCGTCTCGACCAATACCGCGGTCTGGATCGTCATATGAACCGCCCCGGCGATCCGGGCACCCTCAAGGGGTTTTTCGTTGCCAAACTCAGAACGCAGGGCCATGAGACCCGGCATTTCTTTTTGTGCGATTCGAATTTCCTTACGCCCAGTGTCCGCGAGCGTCGGATCGGCAATCCGAAAATCGGGCAGGAACTCGTCAAATCGATCCAGTTGTGTATCCATGTTAATCCGCCGAAAAATCCACCAAAAAGGGCAGATAGGAGGGTAACGCGTTTTGAAGTCGACTTGACGACAACGACTTACCGACCATAACGATTGAATGGCCCACATCTTAAGACCGATCGTCCGCGCCAGGCCACCGATTCTTCCCTCATTCGTTGACGACGCGATCCATTGGGCGCTTTCTAAACGAACCTCCAACTCGCCCGAGTACTTATGCCCTTGACCCTGAGCAGATCCTTCACGCCTAACCCACCGGCATCCGCCAAACCGATAACCGACGGCCCACCGATTGATTGGCTGCGCTATGCCGGGCATCAGGCATTTAACCAAAGCACCATGGCCGTTCGTTTGAACTTCGACTGGATGCGCCGAATGATTCTCGACGTTGGCAGTACCGCAGCGCAAATCGCTCCAAATCCAGGGGACTGGACCGCCAACTGGATCACCTTGGGGATTCGCCATCAAGCCAGCACCTCGGCTCTGACGCGTGCCCTCAAGCGCCAATCTGGTGCTGCGCTCAGGGCCTCGCTTAGTGCCTCAGCCAACGCCTGTCCCAGTGCCTCCGTCAGCGCCTCGCCGACGCCCGCTGCAGACGATCGAGCACCGCAAACCATTCCGGCTCGGTCGGTGGACGTTCAATAACGATTCGTTCTGCACCAATTTGATCGAATTCGCGCAACCGGGCGTAGAGCGACTGCTCAAAATCCACCGGCAACTCGGGGGCGCGATGCCAGATCAAATTCAACCGGGCGGCCAAGGCAATCGGCCGCTCGCGACGTGCCCACACCACGAAGGGCTCGCCGGTATCGGCAATCACCCCTAGCCGAAACAGGAATGATTCTGCGGCGATCAACTCAACTGGCGTATCGGGCGCGTAATGCGAAGGCATGGAACCCGATACGCGCGGCGCGCTGACATCGGGCGCAGCGAGAGAGGCCCCCAATACGGACTCAATCGCAGAGGCTTGGATGCGCCCTGGACGCAGCAGTGCGGGCTGCGATCGGCTTAAATCCACGATTGTGGATTCGATCCCGATTTCAGCGGACCCACCATCCAGAATCCATGAGACTGAGTCGCCCAGATCCGCTCGAACGTGCTCTGCAGAGGTCGGACTTACCCGTCCAAACCGATTGGCCGACGGCGCTGCAACGCCGTTGCCACCGAGCGCTTCGAAGGCTTCGAGCAAGGCCTGCGCAACCGGATGCGACGGGCAGCGCAAGCCAATCGAATCCTGTCCGCCGCAGGCATACGGCGGGGCAGCATCCAACCGAGTAAGGATGAGGGTCAGAGGACCGGGCCAGAACGCGTCGGCAAGTCTTTGTGCCTGACTGGTCCAATGCGCCCAGTCGAGCGCCATCGATGGTCCGGACACATGCACGATCAGCGGATGGTTCGGTGGGCGTCCTTTGATCCGATAAATCGCCGAAACCGCATCGGCATTGCGCGCATCTGCACCAAGGCCGTAAACCGTCTCGGTCGGAAAAGCA
>RFVZ01000034.1 GCA_009922405.1 Betaproteobacteria bacterium | reverse complement strand
CCGCAGGCATTGACTGCGGCCGAGGTTGAAACGATTTTGGCCCAGGGAGCGCAGGCGGCGAATCAGATCGGCGCCAAGGCCACCATCGCTGTCGTGGACCGGGTCGGTAACGTGTTGGCGCTCTACAAGATGACGGGCGCAGGCGCGACGATCAGCATCCGCAGCGGCAAGGTTTTGGGCTCAGTCCCCAAAGGTCTCGATGGTCTGAGCGGTGTGGTTCCGTCTGAGGCGGCTGCGATTGCCAAGGCCATTACCGGCGCGTATTTGTCGTCGTCGGGGAATGCGTTTAGCACCCGGACCGCGAGTTTTATCGTTCAGGAGCATTTTCCGGTTGGCGTTGACAACATGCCCGGCGGGCCGCTGTTTGGGGTTCAGTTCAGTCAACTCCCCTGTGGCGACTTGGTCACACGTGGCGCCGGGATTGGCGGCGGGCCCAAGCGCTCACCACTCGGTCTGTCGGCAGACCCCGGCGGGTTTCCGCTTTATAAGAACGGACGTGTGGTGGGTGGCGTTGGCGTGATGGCTGATGGGATTTATGGACTTGATGAATCGTCAACCCCCGGGGCGGTAGATCTTGACGAACGTTTGGCGCAATCGGCGCTGAAGGGTTTTGATGCGCCGGCTTGCATTCGTGCGGAACGGATTACGGCAGGGGGAATCAGCCTGCCATTTTCGAAGTCAGATGATCGAGTGATTGCGGTGACCGCTAAATCGCTCTCCGATTCGACGGTGAGTGCCTTGGGTGCCAGGGTTTCATTTGACCAGTATTACAGCGCACCCGCGATATTGGCGGGAACAGCCTTTGGCGACGCTGGCTCCGGATTTGTTCCGGACGCCAGCAGCTTTACGGCCGGTAGTGGATACGTGTTAGTCAATCCCGCGAACCGGGCCAATCGTTATCCGGTCTCTGCGGCTACCGCGCCGGTGGTTCCGGGCGCTGGCTCTACGGGTTCGACCCCAGCCCCTTTGGCAAAGGGTGAGGTACAGGAAATCCTCGCGCAGGCGCTGGGTGTTGCCAATCAGGCGCGGGCGCAGATTCGAAGCCCCCTGGGTTCACCTGCTCAAGTGACAATTTCCGTCGTGGATACGGCGGGTAATGTGCTCGGGTTGGTTAGAACACCGGACGCGCCGGTATTTGGAACCGATGTGTCGCTTCAGAAGGCGCGAACAGCGCTCTTTTTCTCATCGCCGCAAGCCGCTACCGCGCTAATAGGCTTGCCGCCAGTCAGTTATTTCGATAGCAACGCAAAGGCTGGTACGCCGTTTAATATCAGTCAGTATCTAACTGATCCCCAGCGCGGTTCGCGGTCGTTCTTCAACAATCCGGCGATCTTCTCCGATGGCGTTGCTTTTAGTGCGCGCGCGATTGGCAATATCGCCAGGCCTTATTTCCCGGATGGGATTGCCGGCTATCCGCAGGGTCCTCTCTCCAAGGCGATTGCCGACTGGAGTCCTTTTAATACCGGACTTCAGTTGGACCTAACCTATACCGGACTCGTCACGGCGATCCTGGCCCCGAGCACCGCGAGCACCAACTGCACCGGTCTGACGGGGGTGAACAACGGGATTCAGATTTTCCCGGGGGGCGTCCCGGTTTATCGGGGGAATACACTGATCGGCGGCTTGGGTGTTTCCGGCGACGGCGTGGATCAGGATGACATGATCGCGTTCCTTGGCCTCGCCCGGGCGGGTAAAGCGCTCAATACCGGGGTTGCGAACGCACCGGCATCCAGGCGCTCCGACACTGTGACCGCGCAGGGTCTGGGGCTGCGCTATGTGCAGTGCCCGCAGGCTCCGTTCAACAATAGCGTTGAGCAAAATGTCTGCGAGGGGATTTGAAATGTCCCACCAGCGTCCCCTCGGTCTAGCCTTCGTTAGCGCTCTTTTGTTGAGTGGAGCGGCACAAGCACAAATTTCGTCGCCACAAACGTCGTCGCCAGCGTTTTTTCAACCCGTGCAATCCAGCCAGCCAGCCACCGAGCTTGGCAAGCGACCACGTGCGTCCGAGGATGAGAGCGTCGGGAAGGAAGCGCCTGCGGCTGAGCGGGCGGGTTCGGAGCGTCCCGAAGAGCCGGTTACCCCGGAAGAACAGACCGGCGTGATTCGGGAGCGCCCGGGCCGGATTCGCCCAATCGTTGTTATTCCACCCATCGATCCCTCGCAGGTTCCTCCACCCGCGGCGAATTTGCCCCGAGAGTCAATATCGATTCCGGATCGCTGGCGACTGATACAAACGCTAGGGTTCAAATTTCCCTGGTACGACCCCTACAACCAGAATCCATTGAAGGGGGATCTTCCGGTCCTCCACGATCTCGGTCACGAACTGTTTTTTAATTTGGGTGTCATTTCGGACACCTTGGTTGAACTGCGTCGGGTGCCGACCCCAGTCGCTGGTCAGGTCTCGATCCGGCCGGGTGCCAACGACATTTACGGTGGCAATAAGCAGCGAATTTTCGGCCAGAACCTGATCACCAGTTTCAGCCTCCAAAAAGGTGATACGACCTTCAAACCGCCTGATTTTGAGCTGAAATTCGTTCCAGTTCTCAATTACACGAACGTCACCGTCGATGAAGCGGGTGCGCTGCGCGCCAACCCCGCCTTGGGCAAGCGCCGCACAGACAACTACCTGGGTGTGCAGGAGTTGTTTGGCGACCTGCATTTGCGCAACGTGTCTGATCGCTTTGACTTCGATAGCGTCCGGATCGGGATTCAGCCGTTCACGAACGATTTTCGGGGCTTCCTGTTCCAGGATGTGCCGTTTGGCGTTCGGGTGTTTGGCAATCGATCTAACAATCAATATCAGTACAATCTGGCCTGGTTTCGCCGACTCGAAAAAGACACCAACAGCGGGTTGAACGACATCTCGAAAAAACTTCGTGATGACGATGTTTTTGTCTCGAACGTGTATCGGCAGGATTTCCCGGTCAAGGGATTCACGTCACAGGTCAGCGTCGTCCACAACCGGAACCGCGTTTGGTGAGGCCCGCTCTGCTGGGAGATCTGCAACCGCACCGTTACCGCGTGACCTACCTCGGTTATAACGGGGATGGTCATTTCGATCGTTGGAACCTGAGCACCTCTGCTTATCTGGCGACGGGGACCGATGACCGCAACCCGCTGGCTCAGCGAGAGCAGTCGATTCGAGCCGGCATGTTTGCCTCTGAACTCTCCAGAGATTTCAGTTGGGTTCGGGTTCGGGGAAATCTGTTTCTCTCGACGGGTGACAAAAATCCCTATGACGGCAAGGCAACCGGGTTTGACTCAATTCTCGAAAATCCCCAGTTCGCAGGGTCGGACAGCAGTTACTTCATCCGCCAGGGTTTGCCCCTGATTGGCGGTGGCGGTGTCGCCTTGTCAGCGCGCAACGGCATCCAGGCCTCGCTGCGTTCGTCGAAGGACGAGGGCCAGTCGAACTTTGTTAATCCGGGCCTTAAACTCTTCGGTGTCGGAGCGGATTTTGATGTGCGTCCCGAGGTTCGGGTCTTCACCAACGTCTCGAGCCTGCGGTTTGCTGAGACAGCCCCCTTGGCTGCCTTGCGGAATCAGGCGGTTACTTCAGATTCTTTAGGAATCGACTATTCCGTCGGTTTTCATTGGCGGCCCTTTTTTAACCAGAACATGATCATCAACGGGTCGGTTGCCATGTTGAAGCCAGGCGATGGCCTCAAGGCCCTGTATGGTGCAAACCAGGGTTCTCTCTATTCTGTCATTTTGAATTCGGTGCTGTCATTTTGAATAAGTTGATGAATCCATTGACTCAATCTTTGATGGCTGTACTCGCCGTATTTGCTTTGGTCGGCGTTCTGTTTCAACCATCGGCTCTGGCGTCGGAGAAGTTACCGCCTCCGAAAACCTATGTCATGGCCCCGCCTGCGCCCAAGGCTCAGACGCTGGCTCAGGTTCAGGCCAAATCGGTGGGTTGCGTCAGTTGTCATACGGCGACCGATCAACACACGATGCATTCGAACCCTGGCGTTCAAATTGGCTGTACCGATTGTCACGGGGGTAATGCCACCGTCATGCGCGGCAAATCGACAGACCCCGAGAGCCGAACCTACCGGGCCGCACTTGACACCGCGCACGTGCTCCCGCGCAATGAACATTTTTGGAAATACCCGTCATCGGCCAACCCTGAGCGCTCTTACGCGAAACTCAATCAGGAAAACCCGGCTTACGTTCGTTTTATCAATCCGGGTGATTTACGAGTCGCCCGCGATGCCTGCGGCTCTTGCCATTTGCCCATCATTCAGGCCCAGGAACGCAGCCTGATGTCGACGACCGCCATGCTTTGGGGCGGCGCGAGTTACAACAACGGAATCCTGCCTTACAAGCGCTACATCCTGGGCGAGTCTTACACCGCGCTCGGTGAGGCTGCGGCCATCGTCAACCCGGTGAAGGTCGATAACGACCTGTTTGTGCACAAGGGCATTCTTGATCGTCTACTGCCGCTACCGGCATGGGAAAGTGCGCCGCCTGCCGACGTGTTCCGCGTGTTTGAGCGCGGTGGGCGGGTGATTTCGAGTCAATTTCCCGAGATTGGGCTGCCCAATAGTTCGGGCACGCTCCAAAAACTCGATGAACCGGGGCGTCCAGACATTCGCCAGTCCAACCGTGGACCGGGTACTGGAAACCGCATCGCGGTGCCACTGATCAATATTGCAAAAACCCGACTCAACGATCCAGATCTTTGGTTCCTGGGAACCAACGAGCAGCCAGGTGATTATCGGTCATCGGGTTGTACGGCGTGTCATACCATTTATGCCAACGATCGCGACCCGCGGCACTCGGGCCCTTACGCTAAATTTGGCCATACCGGAACGACCCAGACGGTTGACCCGACGATTCCAAAAAATGAATCGGGGCATCCTCTAAAGCATGAGTTCACACGTGCGATCCCTTCGTCGCAGTGCATGGTCTGCCACATGCACCAGCCCAACATTTTCGTGAATTCGTTTTACGGATACACGATGTGGGATTACGAATCGGATGCGCCCTTCATGTGGCCCGAAAAGCAGCGCTATCCGACCGATGCCGAGATGCGCAAGAGCCTGGACCGCAACCCCGAAGAGGCTGCAACGCGGGGTAAATGGACCGATCCCGAGTTTCTGAAGAATGTGTCGAGCCTGAATCCGCAGCTTAAAGACACGCAATTCGCCGACTACCACGGTCACGGCTGGAACTTCCGGGCAATTTTCAAGCGTAACCGCAAGGGCGCGCTGCTCGATGCGAAAGGCGCGATCGTCTCCGATGACGATCCGGAGAAGTTCAAGAAGTCAGTCCACTTGTCTTCGATCCACGTCGATCTTGGGATGCATTGCGTGGACTGCCACTTCGCGCAAGACATGCATGGCAATGGCCACATCTATGGGGAAGTCGCTGCAGCAATCGAAATCGACTGTGCTGACTGTCATGGCACATCGAAAAAATATCCCACCCTGCGCACCAGTGGCCCGGCCGCTCGGCCTGGTGGAATGGACATGAGTTTGTTGCGGACTCAGGACGGCCGACTCCGCTTCGAATGGCGCGAGGGCAAGCTGTACCAGCGCGCGGCGCTCGATCCCAACAAAGAATGGGAGATGAGCCTGGTTAAAGATACGGTGAACCCCGACCATGCAAGCTACAACCCCAAAGCCGCCCGAGCCAAGCTGATGGGTGCGGGTAATGAGGGTCAATACGGTCAATGGGGCCCCGGCGTCACACAGCTGGCCCACGATGACGAAAAGATGAGCTGCTTCACCTGCCATCTCTCGTGGACTACGAGTTGCGCGGGATGCCACTTGCCGATCCAGGCGAACTGGAAGACCGAACGTCAGCATTACGAGGGCGGGGAGACCCGCAACTATGCGTCCTACAACCCTCAGGTTGCTCGCGACGATATGTTCCAGCTCGGCCTGAGCGGTCCTGTCAAGGGCAACAAGGTCACCCCGGTCCGATCAAGTTCTGCGCTGATCCTCTCGTCCACCAATATCAACCGCGAGAAGCTCTATATTCAGCAACCCCCCATTGCAGCGAGCGGATATTCCTCGCAAGCGTTCGCTCCGCACTACCCACACACTGAGCGGAAAGAAGAGACCAAGACCTGTAGCGATTGCCACATTTCTTCTCAGAACGATAACAACGCGATCATGGCCCAGTTGCTCCTGCAGGGGACGAACTTCGTCAACTTTGTCGGCCATAACGCCTGGATCGGGGCAAGTGGACACGTCGAGGCTACGACGGTCACGGAGTGGGATGAGCCGCAGGCCGTGATTGGTAGCTATCTCCAGCGTTATGCGTATCCGGACTATTACAAGAAACACCAGGACCGCAAGCAGGAACTCGCTGAATCGCACAACCACACCACACAAGGCCCTGTCAGTTGCCTGCAACTGCGCGGGGAGTACCTGTTTGTGGCCGAGGGCAAGGGCGGATTCCGAGTCTATGACACGGCCAATATTGCGAACAAGGGCGTGTCTCAGCGCATCGTGACCGCACCGTATTCACCGCTTGGTCAGAACACCCACATCGCCTCAAAGAACGCGACCTGTATGGCCTTGCCCACCAATCAACCGATTGCGCCCGCGCGTAATCAGGGTGATCTGATGCGGATCACCAACCAGGAGCAACCCTTCCACCCGAGCTATCACTACGCCTTCATCACGGATGCGGAGGAAGGCTTGATCGTGACCAATGTCGATACCTTGGTGGATGGTGATCCGCAGAACAACTTCCTGACCCGGGCTGCGACCTGGAATCCAAAAGGCTTGTTGAATGGGGCGCGTCACATCACGCTGGGTGGTAGGTACGCGTATGTTTCGACACCAACCGGCCTCGTGATCATCGACATCGACAAGCCGCTCGAGCCGCAACATGTGGCGACGGTGCCGATGACCGACGTGCGCGCATCGGCCTTGCAGTTCCGTTATTTGTTTGTGACCGATCAGACCGGGCTGCGGGTTATCGACATCACGAATCCAACAAAACCGATCTTGCAGAAAGCCAGCGTGCCACTCAAAGACGCGCGCAAGCTCTATGTTGCTCGGACCTTCGCGTACGTGGCAGGGGGTTCGGAGGGGTTGGCGATTATCGATGTGGAGAAGCCCACCGAGCCACGCCTGTATCAACTGTTCACCGCCGGTGGCCAGATGAACGATGTGCAGGATGTGGTGGTCGGATCGACCAATGCCTCGCTCTTTGCCTACGTAGCCGATGGCAAGAATGGTCTGAAGGTGGTGCAACTGACGGCACCGGACACGCAGCCCCGGTTCTATGGCTTTTCACCCGACCCGAAACCCTACCTGATTGCCTGGCGCAAGACCCAGTCGGCTGCGATGGGCTTGTCAAAAGGTCTGGACCGCGACCGCGCAGTGGACGAGACCGGTGGCCAGATCGCGGTGTTCGGCCGGATTGGCGCCCGACCGTTTGTGGCGAAAGAAATGGAGCGGCTCTACATGCGTCCCGACGGTCGCATCTGGACCGTTACGGATGAGAGCGGACCGAATGATTTTGTAACCGGACGTGGCAAGTTCGCCGCGACCGCAGACCAGAGGACAAAGTGAACATGAGCCCTTCATTGACCCATTGGATCCGGCGCGCTGGGCTGGTGCTCGGCTTGGTGCTGACGCAAAGTCTGCACGCCGCCCCGGCTGCTCTGCCCAACGTCGCCACCGATCAAACAATCGGCACAATCAACTGCGCCAGCAGCACCTGCCACGGCTCGATCGCCCCATGGAATGAATCGAACGTGCTGCAAAACGAGTACACGACCTGGTCGCGCCTCGATCGCCACGCCAAGGCATACACCGTATTGCTGAACAAGCAGTCGCAGCGGATTGCGAAGAATCTTGGTCTGGCGCAGCCCGCGCACGAGTCGAAGATCTGCCTGGATTGCCATTCACATAACCCGGACTCGAAGAATCGGGGGCCCCGTCACGTGGTCTCGGATGGTGTCAGTTGCGAGGGCTGTCACGGCCCGGCCGGTAAATGGGTGACTTCGCATACCGTCGCCAATGTGCCTCATGCCGAGAACGTCGCCAATGGTCTCTATCCGACGTCGCGTCCGGTCGAGCAGGCCAAGCTCTGTTTGTCGTGTCACTTTGGTAATGACGACCGCTTTGTGACCCACCGCATCATGGGTGCGGGTCATCCGCGAATGGCCTTTGAGATCGAAACCTTCGGTGCGCTCGAGCCCGCCCACTACAAGGTCGATGCCGACTATGTTCGACGTAAAGGCGAATACAACCCAGTGCGGCTGTGGGCCATCGGTCAGGCGTATGCATCGCAGCAGCTGCTGGACACACTGGCAAGTTCCAAACGCGGGCGTGACGGACTGTTCCCCGAGCTGGTGCTATTTGACTGCCACTCATGCCACCACCCAATGTCCGAACAAAAAGCCTCGTTGCGGCTGGGCGTCGGATCGGGTCGGGTCAATTTGAATGACAACAACTTGCTGATGTTGCGTGCGATCGTTCGGGTGATCGATCCAGCCAACTCGGCTGCCTTTGATCGTCAGGTTTCGCAGGTGCATCATGCGGTCGCGGGGAGTGCCGAGCAGCGTGCGGCGGACCCAGTCGCGCTGGCCAAAAATCTGTCGGCTACGATCGGTCGCTACATGAACCGTTTCGAGCAGGAAACCTTTGACGCAGCGGTGTTGCGCAACATTCTGTTGGCCTTACTCGATGAAACCAGCGCGAACCAGTACGCGAACTACGCGGGGGCAGAACAGGCTTATTTCTCGATTTCGAGCCTGACGTCGTCGCTCATCAAGCAGGGCGGTTTGGCGGCTTCTGGCCCGGTCACCCAACGGTTGACCAGTATGCGGAAAGCGCTCGCTAACGAAGACAAGTTCCGTGGCGAGCAGTTCTTGACCGAAGTGGCAGCTATGCGCGCCTTGATTCCTGCCCAGGCAAAATAATCATGACCCAATCGAGCACCTCTGCTAAAGCTTCGGTCGCTGGCGGTCCGGCCGACTACGACATCGTCATTGTGGGTTCAGGGCCCGCTGGCCTGTCCGCCGCTGCACGCGCCCAGGCGCTGGGGTTGCGCCACGTGTTGCTCGAGGCTGAAAAACACGCATCCGACACGATTTTTAAGTATCAAAAGGGCAAGCATGTGATGGCTGAGCCGGGGATTCTTCCTCTGCGCAGCGACATGAGTTTCTCCGCCGGTAAACGCGAATTCCTGCTGTCCACCTGGGACACCGAACTCGACGCACAGCACGTCAATATTGCCTACGGCAAGCGCGTCAAAGCGATTGTCAAATCCCCTGAGAACGGGGTTTTCACGGTGAGTTGCGAGGATGAAAGCGCAGTCACCGCCAAGGCGGTGATTCTGGGCATCGGACTCCAGGGCAACATCCGCAAACTCGGGACCCCGGGGGAGAGTTTGCCGCGTGTGCAGTACACGCTGGCGGATCCGGATGAGTTCAAGGACGAGACGATTGTCGTGATCGGAGCCGGTGACGCCGGTATCGAGAATGCCTTGGGCCTGGCGAATCAAAATACGGTTTACATGGTGAACCGTGGTGAAGAATTTAACTTTTGTAAAGACGGTAACCGTACCCTGATCCTTGCCGCCGAAAAAGCCGGCAAGGTCGCGGTTTGTTACAGCGCTAACACGCTCCGTGTTGAAGAGTCCGACGGTCCCACGCCGTTGAAGTATGTCTACAGCGGGGTCAACGGCGAGACAGTGATTAATTGTCATCGCATCATCGCCCGTCTCGGCGCGATCCCACCGCGCAAGTTGATTGAGAGCTTCGGGATTGTGTTCCCGAACGCAAATCCGAGTTCGGTGCCGGTTCTCTCCGAGAGCTATGAATCGAATGTGCCAGGTCTTTACATCGTTGGCGCGTTGGGTGGTTATCCACTGATCAAGCAGGCGATGAACCAGGGTTACGAGGTCGTTCAGACGATCGCGGGACAACCGGTTGAGCCCGTCGATGAACCCCTGTTGCGCGAGAAGTTCAAGGGCTGGAAACCGGGGATGCCGGTTTCCCAAGTGATCGATCTCATTTTGGGCAGCGTCCCGCTCTATCGCGAAATGTCGAAGCTGCAGATGCGCGAGTTCATGCTCGACTCGACGCTTCTGACGCCGAAGGCGGGCGAGGTCATCTTCAAGGAACTCGACTACACCAATACGTTTTACTCGATCGTGGCCGGTTCAGTCGATGTCGAGCTCAAAGGCAGTGACGCCGGCTCCAAGCCGAGCATTCTCAACCTGAAAGCGGGCCAGTACTTTGGCGAGATGGGATTGATTTCAGGCCGACGGCGGACTGCAACGGTGCGAGCCGGTGCGGATTGCGTGCTGCTCGAGACGCCGCGGCGGACGATGCTTAAACTGATTTCGTCGGTTGAAGATGTGCGAAAGCAGACCGATGAGAAGTTCGTTCGGAATGCGATCTTTAATTACCTTGGACCGATGCTCGGGCCCGACTCGGTGGATGCGTTGATGGCGGGTGGCGTGGAACTGCGTCGCTTCAACACCAATGATGTGATTGCGCGAGACGGCGACCAGGCCGATGGTCTGTACCTCATCCGGCGTGGTTCGGTCACGGTGTCCAAAGTCATCGATGGCAAGGACAAGATTTTGTCCTACGTGTCAGCTGGCAACTATGTCGGGGAGATGGCGCTTCTGAATGACGCGCCGCGCTCGGCAACGATTACCGCGACAGTCCTGACCGAGGTCTTGGTGCTTGGTGCCGAGGGCGTTAAGAAGCAGATTGCGGCGAACCCGCAGTGGCGCGCGTCGATCGAAAAGCAAGTCCTTGCCCGTAGTCAGAAGAACGTGGTTCTCGAGAACAGTACTGGCCGCGAAGGCGATCTGATGCGCTTCTTGTTGGGTCAGGGGATTGGCGAAGCCTCGGACGTCTTGCTGATTGATGAGACCTTATGCGTGCAGTGCAACAACTGCGAAGTGGCCTGTGCTGAGACCCATGATGGCACCTCGCGTTTGCGTCGTGAGCTTGGGCCTACCTTTGCGAACATTCACGTGCCCTCCGCCTGTCGCCATTGTGAGCATCCACACTGCATGAAGGAGTGTCCGCCCGACGCGATCAGCCGCTCAAGTAGCGGTGAGGTGTTGATTGGTGACTCGTGTATCGGTTGCGGCAACTGTCAGCGCAATTGTCCGTACGGCGTTATCCAGATGGCCGTGCAAAAGCCACCAAAGCAGGGTGGTGGGCTGTCCTGGCTCTTGTTTGGCTTGGGTGCAGCCCCTGGCAAACGGCAGCCTGACTACGATCCAAATGCGCTCAAGAAGGCGGTCAAGTGTGACCTGTGCAGCGGGATCGAAGGTGGTGCGTCGTGTGTGCGCGCCTGCCCAACCGGGGCGGCGATCCGCGTCTCGCCGGATAAGTATTTCAAGATGGGCGTTTAGGCTTTAGCAAGGCGTCGCGCATCGACTGAAGTTCCTTTCTGCGGGCCTTGTCCGGACCGGGCATGCGAAGGTCAAGGCGTTTGAACAGATCGAGGATGATCTGCGAAATGATCAACCGTGCGTTCTCTTTGTCGTCCGCTGGCACCACATACCAGGGCGCTTCCTCGGTCGAGGTTGCGCCGATGCACGCTTTGTAGGCCGTCTGGTACGCAGGCCAGAACTCTCGTTCGGCGAGGTCAGCTCGATTTAATTTCCAGTTTTTTGCTGGATTTTCGAATCGTTCTAGCAAACGTTTGCGTTGTTCTTCCTCGGAGAGGTGCAGAAAGAATTTGAGGATCCGTGTGCCGTTGCGGTGCAGATGTTGTTCAAGCGCTGTGATCGATTGGTAACGCTGATCCCAGACCTGATCGCTGGTTCCGGGGACTCCCTCTGATTGCAGGATCTTAGGGTGGACGCGCACGATCAGGACTTCTTCGTAATACGACCGGTTGAAAATACCGATTCGGCCCCGTTCGGGCAGGCAGCTGACATAGCGCCAGAGAAAGTCGTGTTTTAACTCCCCATCGCTGGGATGCTGGAAGCTGAACACCTGGCAGCCCTGCGGATTGATGCCTGACATAACATGACGGATCACGCCGTCTTTGCCGGCGGCATCCATCGCCTGAAAGATCATGAGAACCGATTGTTGACCGGTGGCATAGAGCATTTCCTGATGGCTGTCGAGTTCTGCCCGCTGCGCCGCCAGGAGTTTCTGGTAATGCTTCTCGGATCTATAAAAAGGCGCGGCAAGCGTCGCGACCTGGTCAAGGCGCAGCGTGGTCCCGGGTAGCACCTTGTAGGTACCAGGATGGATTTTCGCCATCGGGACAGACCCTCCGCTTAACTTGAAGTGACCTTCAACTCGTTTTCAGCTCCGAGGCGCACGCTCCAGATAACTTTGAAAGACCGCCACGTGCACTTTGGCGGGTTCAGCGGCGTCCGGCCACAGTTCCAGGCTATCGAACTGCACGTCATAAGTCGGCTCAGTCTGTGCGTCGACGCCGTGCGCATGCGCGTCCGGGAAGGGGTACGGTGGCGATTCGCTGATGATCCGGCCCGTCTTGCCGCGAATGTAGCCCGGCATCCGTACATGGCCCGAGACATGGTCCGAGCGAACTCGAACGAGATCGCCCGCTTCAAATCGCTGGCGTTCGGGTTGGTTGGTGCGGCCAGCGACCGTGGGTCTGGCCAGTGGAAATACACCACCCGCGCGGCGCTCCAGTTCGTCGCGACTTACGAGCCCTTTCTCGACGCACAGCGACGCCAGACTCGTGAGCGAACGCTCGTAGTAACTGGCACTCAAGTAATGCCTGGGCTCCATGCGTTCGATCGCATAGCGGTATTCGTCCATGTTGTACACGCCCTGTTTGACCGCCAGGCTGTAGAGCGCATTTGCGCGGACCTCCCAGGGGGCGTGAAAGACTGGCGCATTGGGCGCGTAGCGGATGGGGCCGAACCCTTCTTTGCCGCCAAGATCGTGCATGCCATTCATTTCGAAACCCCCGTCATTGATTAAACCTTGGCGACCCCGATCATGCCTTCTTTGGTCACCATTGCCGTGAGTTGTTCTTGCGACCAGCCTTCGGTCCCTGGGGGGCGTTCGGGCAACACCATATAACGCGTGTCGGCCGTCGTATCCCAGACCCGGATCTCGATGTGCGGGGCTAATTCCAGGCCCATTTCACGCAGAACCGAACGCGATTCACGAACCACGCGCGCCCGATATTCCAGATCCTTGTACCAGTCTGGTGGCAAGCCGATTACCGTAAACGCCGTACATGAACACAGCGTGCAGCAGATCACGTTATGCACCGTCTCGGTGTTCTCAAGGGCCACCAGATGACGGTGATGCGCGGGCATCGTCAAACCCAGTTCACGGATGGCTGTAATCCCGTCAGCCAGGAGCCGCTCCCGAAAATCGGGCTCACACCAGGCCTTTGCCACCACCCGAGCGCCATTCTCGGGGATCCATTCCTCGGTCGCCCAATGGTTGAAGGTTTCGACGAACGCGGCCGGTTGCATCGCTCGGTCCTCGAGCACCGACTCAATTGCGGCCAAGCGGTCTTCGATCGAGGCGATCCGCTCGCCTGATGGGGATTCGGTGCTGATGGACATGGGAACCTCAAACGTGACCAAACTTTTGCAGGGCCTGGGCCAGAGTCAGTCCGTTGGCCAGTTCGATTCGAATTTTTGTTTCGATCGAGGTCAAGCGTTCGGCTTCGGCGAGTACGCTCACAGCATGTTCTTGTGGAATCACAATCGCGCCGTCTTCATCAGCCAATATGAAATCTCCGGGTCGCACGATGACCCCCGCGTCATCATGGCCCCGCATCAGGACCGGAACCTGACAGGCATTGACCTTCCAGCGACCAATTGACTGGACGGGGGTGCGATAACGTGCAAACACCGGAAACCCATGCTCGCCGATCCAGCGCACATCGCGGATGCCGCCGTCGACGAGGGCGCCGACGCAGCCACGCTCTTTCATGCCCAGCGCGATTAACTCGCCGAAGTAGCAGATCCCATGACCGTCACCGCTCCAGACGCTGATTTCACCAGCCGTCAGGCCCTGACAGGCCGCCATTTTGTCCGCATCGCCGCCGAGTGGAAAGGGCGTCATCTGGCCGCGGATGGTGTAGGCCCAGCCCGCAAGTCGGGGGCCGTTTTCTGGAAAGGGCCGAAAGCTCGCATGCAGGCCCTGTTGGAAGAGCCCCATCGTGTCGAGTACGTCGGCCACATTGGACGTGTCGACCAGCAGATAGCGCTGCCGTAGGACCTCCCGCTCTTCAGGGGTAGCCAGGATGGAGGCAACATCAGGCGGTTGCATTGGATCGCTGCGAACTATCGGTTGATCGGGTTGATCCATTTGATCGGGTTGATCCGTTTGATCACTATCGGTCGCGGTCGACCGCCAGGCTGGTCAGGGACAGCAAGGCCTCACGGAACGGCGAGGCGGGCAAAGTTTGGGCGCAGGTTCGGGCGATCGCGGCTTCTGATAGTGCTTGGGCCCGAGCGTAATCCAGCGACCCATGATCGCGGACAGCGCGAGCAATCGCGTCGAAATTGCCTTCGCCGGTTTCGATCGCGTCGCGCACGAGGGTCTGATCGGCGGCGCTGCCCGTTCGCATGAGGTGAATCAGGGGCAGAGTCACCTTGCCCTCGCGCAGATCGTCTCCAATGTTTTTGCCGATATCGTGGCTGTTGCCCGCGTAGTCCAACACATCATCGATTACTTGAAAGGCCGTGCCCAAGCGCAGTCCGTATTCCGCGGCGGTTTCGACCAGGGGGGTCGCAGCGCCGGCAATCAGGGCGCCCAGACGCGCGGCCGCCTCAAAGAGTTTGGCTGTCTTGTAGCGGATCACTTGCAGGTAACGCGTCTCGTCAAGGTCTGCGTCCCGACTATTCATCAGTTGCAGGACTTCACCTTCGGCGATGATGTTGGTGGCATCCGCAAGGATCTGCATGATCGTCATGTCGCCTGCGCTGACCATCATCTGGAAGGCCCGCGAGTAGAGGAAGTCTCCGACCAGGACCGAGGCAGCATTGCCGAATACCGAGTTGGCGGTGTCGCGGCCGCGTCGCAACGCACTTTCATCGACGACATCGTCATGAAGCAGCGTGGCGGTGTGGATGAATTCCACGACGGCGGCCAGGACGTGACGACGGTGATCCGCATGGGCGCCATGGGCCCTTGCAAACAAAAGGACCAGGACCGGCCGCAGACGCTTACCACCGCCCGCGACAATATAGTCGGCGACGGTCCGCACGAGGGCGACCTCAGAATGCAATCGATCGCGGATCACCTGATCCACGGCTGCCAAGTCCTCTGCGATCGCGGGAAAAAGCTCAGTGGCGCTGGCGTTTGTTGCGTTGTTGTCAGTCAAGGCGGTCTGCAGTCAGGACGGTCTTAGGCGAAGCGATCTGGGGTGTTGTGTGCCCGATTATAGGCGGGGATCGGAGGGGACTGGTTGCGCTGTCGGGCAACTCGATGGTTTGAAGTTGAGTTGACTCAAGCCCCGCGCATCGATAACATGGCGGGTTCTGTGTTTCTCGCAGGGACATTCCCCATGTACGCGGTTATAAAAACCGGTGGCAAGCAGTATCGCGTTGCCGTCGG
>RFVZ01000330.1 GCA_009922405.1 Betaproteobacteria bacterium | reverse complement strand
GTTACTAATAGTGGTAGTGATGGGGGTTCGGCTCAGTTGGTTATTGGGTCTATTATTGGTTCTATGCTCCGCACGGACACCCTACAAATCACCACAGAGATCCTGAGCCTAATCGCTCGGATTGATGAGTTCAAAGGCGCTTGGCGGGCCTTGGGCACACTTGCGCCGGATCGTTTGTCTGCCTTGCGCAAGGTGGCCACCATCGAGAGCATCGGCTCCTCTACCCGGATCGAGGGCAGCAAGCTGACCGACAGAGAAGTGGAGAAACTGCTGTCCCACTTGGCCATCCAGTCGTTCGAGACTCGCGATGAGCAGGAGGTCGCCGGCTACGCAGAACTGATGGACTTGGTGTTCAACTCTTGGCGGGATATCCCGTTCAATGAGAACCACATCAAGCAACTGCACCAGAACCTGCTGCGCCACAGCGCGAAGGATGCGCGTCACCGGGGGCAGTACAAGACCAACTCAAACAGTGTGGCCGCGTTCGATGAAAACGGTGTTCAGATCGGGATCGTTTTCGAGACGGCAAGTTCATTCGACACACCGCGGTTGATGGTTGAACTTTTAACTTGGGTAAAAAATGAGCGTAACAAGGCGGCTTTGCACCCGCTCTTGATCATTGCCATCTTCGTAGTCGTATTCCTGGAGATCCACCCGTTCCAAGATGGTAACGGGCGCCTCAGTCGCGTCTTGACGACTTTGCTGCTAATCCAGGCGGGCTACGCCTATGTGCCCTACAGCTCGCTGGAAAGCGTGATCGAACTCAACAAGGAGGCCTATTACCTTGCCTTGCGGCAGACGCAGGGGTCGATCCGGACGGATGCGCCCAACTGGCATCCGTGGCTGGTTTTTTTCCTGCGGTCACTCGCAGAGCAGGTTAGGCGACTGGAGAAGAAGGTCGAGCGTGAAAGATTCGTACTGGCCACCTTGCCTGAGCTGTCACTTCAGATCGTTGAATTCGCGCGTGAGCACGGGCGCGTAACCATTGGCGATGCAATCAAATTGACGGGTACCAGCCGAAATACGCTGAAGCAACATTTCCGGAATCTGGTTGAGCGCGGCCATTTGAATCTGCAGGGCAGCGGACGTGGCGTTTGGTACGAAATCAGATGACGAGATCCAGTATCTGACTGACCTGACCTGTCTTGCCCATGAGGTGCGAGAGCAGACGAAAGTTCTTCTCCTCGTGCCCCTGCCGGACCATCCGGTGGGTAGTAAACTACATGAGGCAACAGGGCATCAGCGGTAGCGAAACTGATGAGTCAATGCGCCGCTCAGAATAATTGACGCCGGATATCATGAGGCTTTCTGAACGACCTCAATAGCCGTGGAACAAAAAATCGAGCGCGGCTACGACCTGGTCTTGCGACTCGGCGAGGGAATCGACCGGTGACTTCAACACCCCTTGGGCAACCGCTCCCATCTTGGGAGTCTCGAGTAAAAACTGTTCGCCTTTGATGGTGAATATCGGCGTCAGTCGAGTTGACAACTTAACGCTCGGGAAATGCTCAAGACTGCGCAAGGGGATCACCATTCGGCTACCCAGTCCATCGAGCAGATCGCTCTGCACGTCCAGGAGGTACGGCGTTGTGGCCATGTGGCGACCTGGATTGGCATAGACGTCAAAACGAGCCATCAAAAGCTTCTCCACTCGTCCAGAGGCAGTCCTTCTGTGTCGATGGTGGCGTTGTAGGCCGCTACAAAATCTGCGTGATCCTGGCGCCACTTAAGTTCCTGCTCTCGTCGAACGACTTCACGAAGGTGTTGGTCGCAGACTTGAGAAATATTGATCTCAAGTCGCTTGGCCGCTTCCAGAACATCTGAGCTCAGGCTCAAATTGATTGCACGTTTCGCGAGCAGGCCGGTCCGAACACGGCGATCGGCTTGTGTAGATGACATCGCGATCTCCATGCGCATCTAAGTATGCGCATAGTTTAACCCGCATTCCATTTTTAAGGAGCGGCCGAGTCGATCATTGAAGTCCGGCGTCTCTCACTTCAACGCCACCGAACTCTTCAAATCCGGCGCTGCGACCCAACCATCGGTGAGGGTTTTCAGGAACGCCAGAACGTCGTCAATTTCCGCATCATTCAGCGCAGGCTTATCACCACGCTTACGGTCGTAAGGCGCCTCGGTGGTATTCACGTTGGCCACAAATTGCGGCGGCAAATCATCGAATTTTCGAACTGAGCCATTCGGTTTTTTTGAATACCACTTCTCGGGATTGGTGTCGCGCTGGACGTAAAAGACCAGGGCCTCACGCAAGGATTTGAACCGGCCGTTATGAAAATAGGCTCGACGCAAGTCCACGTTGCGCAACGTTGGGACCTTGAAGGCACCACATAGGTCGGTCCGGTGTGCAAGATCCTGCTGACCCTTGGCATTGGTTCGGGCGCACAGCCCGAGATCAAAGTAAGCGGGATCGGCATTCGCGAGAATCTCGGGGTTACGGGGCACACCAAGGTTGTCGTACGTGAAATCCGTAAAGAGCGGATGACTACCGTCCTGCGCTTTAGTAGAAGGATGGCAGGACGCGCAGTTGCCTTTTTGCGGATCGTTGAACCATTCGAGTCCTCGCGCTTCCTG
>RFVZ01000329.1 GCA_009922405.1 Betaproteobacteria bacterium | reverse complement strand
GTTTTGACCAAAAAACAGGCAGACCACCTCAAAATCCACTCACTGGGCGTTTACACCTGCCATGAAGGTGCTTGTCCACCAAGTTATCCACAGTTTTTGTGGATTCGAGATCTGCCGTTCGAGACTGACCCGATTAATCGGGTGTAACGCCCGACTCACGGATGATGCGGCCTAGCCGAACCGACTCCGACCGGATCAAGGCTGCAAACTCATCTGGCGTCCCCCCTACGGCGGGAGTCCCCAATTGCTCCCATTTCTTTCGAAAGGCCGGGTCCTTAAAAATTTGGTTCAACACCAAATTAAGTTTTGCGATCACCGGTGCCGGCGTGCCAGAACGAACCGCGATCCCATGCCAAGCGGTGATTTCAAAGTTCGGCAGACCCGCCTCGGCCATCGTGGGCACATCGGGTAGAGTCGGACTACGCTTGCTGGCCGTGATGGCGATCGGTATGAGCTTTCCAGCAGCGATATGTTGCTGGGAGCTGGCAATGATGTCGAACATCACTTTCACGTGCCCCCCAACGAGATCAACCAAGGCTGGGCCAGCCCCCCGGTAAGGGATATGGGTGAGGTCGACACCGCTCACCCGACTATAAATTTCACCGGCCAGGTGCTGCGGGGTTCCGTTTCCGGCCGACGCATAGCTAAAACTGGCCGGACTGGCCTTTGCCTGCGTCATGAACTCCTTGAGCGTGCGCACCGGAAGTGAAGGGTGCACTTCCAACACCAGCGGGAAGGAGGATATCTGGATCACAGGGGCCAGATCAGCCTGCGGATCAAACGGGAGGGATTTGAACAGCGTCGGGTTAACGGCCATCGGACCACTCGCCGCCAACAGGAGCGTGTAGCCGTCTGCGGGTGCCTGACGAGCGACTTCGGCCGTGCCAAGGTTACCGCCGGCACCGGCCTTGTTCTCGACAATAACCGTCGCCCCCAAACGCGTCTGTAGCTCTGGCTGCAACAGGCGCGCCATCAGATCTGTGGGACCACCCGGTGGGTACGGAACAAGAAAACGAATGGTTCGGTTGGGATATTCCGTCTGGGCAGTTGCAGACGTCACAAAACCCGCCGTCAGCGCGATGGACGCCATCAGCGACAAAAGGGTCGGGAGGCTGCGCCGGATGGCTGAACCTGAGGAGAAAAGCGAAATCGATGTCATGGGGCGATTCAAACGATTAGGGGTTGGTTTGCGCAGCACGTGCCCGAAGCGCGCGGTCAAGTCTTGGATAAACATGACGGGCGTTACCTTCGTAGATCAGATGGCGTGCCTGATCGTCGAGTTGATCCGATGCCTCAATGTAGCGCTTCGTATCATCAAAATAAGCGCCCGTTTCCGGGTCAATCCCGCGCACAGCACCGACCATTTCGCTGGCGAACAAGATGTTTTTGACCGGAATCACCTTGGTCAGCAGGTCAATACCGGGTTGATGATAGACGCACGTGTCGAAAAAGACATTGTTCAACAAATGGTCCTTCAATAGCGGCTTCTTAAGCTCCTGGGCCAGGCCGCGGAATCGACCCCAGTGATAAGGCACTGCGCCGCCGCCGTGTGGGATCACAAACTTCAGAGTCGGGAAATCCGTGAAGAGATCACTGGTCAGACACTGCATAAAGGCGGTGGTATCCGCATTGAGATAATGCGCACCGGTTGTATGGAAGCAGGCGTTACAACTCGTACTGACATGAATCATGGCCGGGATTTCGTACTCCACCATCTTTTCGTAGATCGGATACCAGTAGCGGTCCGACAACGGGGGGCTTGTCCAGTGTCCCCCAGAAGGATCCGGGTTCAGATTGATCGCCACATTGCCGTACTGCTCCACGCATCGGACCAACTCGGGGATGCAGGTTGCGGGGTCGACACCGGGCGATTGAGGCAACATCGCGGCCGGAATGAAATGATCCGGGAACAACTCGCTTACGCGAAAGCAGAGTTCATTGCAGATCGCCGCCCAGGTGCTCGAAATCTGAAAATCACCGATGTGATGGGCCATGAAACTAGCGCGTGGGCTAAAGATCGTGAGGTCAACCCCACGTTTGTGCATCAACGACAGTTGATTGGACTCAATCGATTCACGCAAAGCGTCATCACTGATCTTCAAATCCGTTGGAAGAGGCATGACGCTCGGATCCTTGATGCCGGCGACTTGCCGGTTGCGCCAGTCGTCCAGCGCCAGCGGTGCGGTCGTGTAATGACCGTGGCAGTCGATGATCATCGTGTTGCGCCTTCCCAAAAGTGAGCAGAGTTAATGTGTTGGGCGATGATATCCCCACGATCAGGCCTCTAGGGAAAACCCTAAATACCCGAAATTTCGTGCCAACATTGGGCATGGTCCACCGCCCGATCATCCAATACCTGCGAAAACCTCTCGGAGACGCCCGTGATCCCACCCGCATTTGATTACCACGCGCCCAAATCCGTTGGCGAGGCCATTGCGCTGCTGGGCAGTCTTGGCTCAGACGCCAAGCTGCTTGCTGGAGGCCACAGCCTGCTGCCGATGATGAAACTCCGCTTCGCCCAACCTGCCCACTTGATCGACCTTAACCGAATCGATGAGCTGCGTGGAATCTGCGAGGAGGGCGAGACCATCTGTATTGGCGC
>RFVZ01000328.1 GCA_009922405.1 Betaproteobacteria bacterium | reverse complement strand
CTACCAGTTTCGAATCCGCCTGATCCATGCGCTGGACCTCCAGGGGGACAACCCCACGGTCCTCGTGTCGCCCACGCTTTACTTCGATCCGGACGAGCACCGATGACGATCGATCTGAGCGATGCGCTCCGAGCCTTTGAGTGCCTCTGCGCCCTCAGTCTGTTGATCCAATGTGCCGAGTTCTGGCGCCTGACTGCTGCGCAAGAAGGGGCTGGAGTCTGGCGCTGGAACATCCAGCGCGACGACCTCAAGAACGCGCCACGCTGGTTACGCGGCACCTGCGACTACCTATTTCGGCCCCAGACGCAGCGACTCCATCTTGGCTTTCGCATCCTGCTGGCTGTCACTCTCTTTTGGGGATCAAATCTCTTCAGCAGTACGATTTTATTTCTTAGTACCATCATCGTACTCATTCGTTGGCGTGGAACGTTCAACGGGGGTAGCGATTTCATGACGATCGTCGCGTTGACCGGTCTCCTGATCGGCCATCTCGCAAGCATCTGGTGGCCCCCAGCTCTGGCCTGGCGTGCGGGCCTTTGGTACGTCACGATTCACACCCTTACGTCGTATTTCATCTCGGGTGCGATCAAGCTGGGTCATGTCCATTGGCGAAGCGGCAGAGCACTCACGGTGTTTCTCGACACCGCGATCTACGGACCTTTGCCGGCCAGTAGCCTCTGGCACCAGTCCGCCATTACCCGCCTGGCGGCATGGAGCTTTATTCTGTGGGAGTGCGCCGCGCCACTGGTGCTGTTGGGACCCGTCTGGGCAATCGGCTTCTGCATGATCGCGGCCGTGTTCCACGGACTGGTGTTCTGGTACTTCGGCCTGAACCGCTTTTTCTGGGCCTGGGCCGTGAGCTTTCCAGCGCTGATTTTCTGCGCGTCGGACCTACGATTGGCCGGGATTCAGTAAGGATTCAACCGGACCTGGGGATTCCTTGTGCTGCGTCACCAACTCCGCAAGAAAATCCGCGAAAGGCTTAATGTCCTGTTTGACGCTGGCGAATTCTAGCGCTTCCAGGTATCGCGCGCGCTCCGCCACCGGAATCACGTTCCACGGGTAGCCGCCCGAAGCCATCATGGCGTTCATGAGGAATCGTCCCATGCGCCCGTTGCCATCGAAGTAAGGGTGGATGTAGACGAAGAAGAAGTGACCGAGCACGACCCGCACCGCAGGCTCATCTTCCTCCCGAAGCTGATCCATAAAGGCTGGCATCAGTTCGCGAACTGCCTCACTGCGGGGGGGGACGTGCATCGAGTGCCGAATATAGACAGCGCCGTTGCGGTACCCCGCAAGATCTGCCGGCTTGAGTATCCCGGCCACCACGCTGGGACCAAAGAGTTCGCGGTACCAAACGCGGTGATTGTTCTCCGTCACATCACCAGCATTCTCTCCGCGCAAGATACGATCAACGCCTTCCCTGACCTTCTGAAATGCTTGCCAGTAACCGCGCGCAGCGAGTGCGTCGCGATGCTCGTGACCACTCGCCTCATCCGGATTCCAGTCACCAGATCGAACGCGCTCGATGAGATCCGCGCTGACCCTGTACCCTTCAATCGAGAGTGAGTTGTAGGCATCGGTTACATAGGCATCCTCGACCTCGTCAAGATAGCCCTCGATATCGGGTGGAAGGCCCGGTGGCTTCGGGAACCGCTCAAGTACGTCATTTCGCATCAGTCCCCACATCATACGTAGCCGGTTTACAGCGGGTGAGATCTGCCGAGCGCTAATCACAACGGGTGGTGCATCAGTGAACGGATCGGACTCGACGGTCGTGTAGCCAGCAGAGCGCATGGTCTCGATGATCGTGTCCGCGATCTGGCTTCGTCCAATGTTGCGGAAAGCGCCTGCAAGCCTTCCGGCGACGCGGCTATGTCCGCCGTCCAGCAATCGGACCAATACTTCGGAGGCATCCTGAACCATCGCCAGCGCCGCCCTCGTGTCCACTGGGCGGGTTGCGAACTGTCCGGGTGCGCAATGAATCAGAGCGGCAGGGAGTCGAATCACACGCGAACCTTCGAGTGTTTCGACATCTGCTTCGGCTGGAATTTCCAGCCGCATATCGAAAATCGAGGTGTCGAAGAGAAGCCCGGTTGGTTTGTTGTTGCCCTTCGGCGCACGCACGAGTAATTGTCGGGGGACTGTCCAGTTGCCGATGTGCAGAGCGAGGGACTGCTCAGCGCCTAGGCACCATTGATCACCAAAGCGTTCCGACAGGTAGGCGCTGCAGAACGACCAGAAGGAGGCGTACCAGTCTGTACTTTCTCCTGCCGCGCCGTCCGGACGAGCAGGAATGTACCAGCCCTTCATGACCTCGCGGATGAAGCCGTTTTTTAGCAGGCGCTCGCGATGGACGCGGGAAAGGTTGTTTGCGCGAATGGCAACGCGCCCGGTGTCCTGAAGAGACTTCAGGACGCCAAGCGACTCGGCAAGCTTGTTTGCTGGCTTGGCCATCCGTTTAGTAGGTTATTCTGCGATTCAATTTTTAGGTTTTCATGCTATACCATATTTAGGTTATTATGCAAAAAAATCAAGGGGCACGTTACAAGGTGCAATTCTCAGCGTGTCGATAATAGGGAAAGAGTTCCAATGTCCGAAGGTCCAAT
>RFVZ01000327.1 GCA_009922405.1 Betaproteobacteria bacterium | reverse complement strand
TTCGGGCAAAAATCATTGTGCAGCATGTGAGACTTGTTCAGATTGCGGGTACCAAAGGCCGGTAGCAGCCGCTTGGTTAGTCCAAGCTTGGCACCGGTATTGGCTTGTACCGCGAGTTGATTCACGAAGTTCACCGACAGAGCTTTCTTTGCTTCGCCGAATGCACCCCATTGAGGCCGCATGATGATGGGCTCGCAAGTCATCAGTGATGCGGCTGAATCACCCATCGCGCCCCAAGCAATGAAGCCGCCCTTCACAACGAGTTCTGGCTTGACGCCGAAGAAGCCGGGTCGCCAGAGGACGACATCGGCGATCTTGCCGTCTTCAAGCGAGCCAATATACTGGTCGATACCAAAGGTCCTGGCGGCGTTGATAGTGTACTTTGCGATGTAGCGCTTGATTCGCTCGTTATCGCCGATACGTGATTTTTCTTCTGGCAGACGACCTCGCTGATCTTTCATTTTCGACGCCAACTGCCAAGTACGCGTGATCACCTCGTTGATTCGACCCATACCCTGGCTATCCGAACCGAGCATGGAGATTGCCCCCATATCGTGTAATACATCCTCCGCCGCGATGGTCTGTGCGCGAATTCGCGATTCAGCAAATGCAACATCTTCCGGCACCGCAGGATTCAGGTGATGACACACCATGATCATGTCGAGGTGCTCGTCAAAGGTGTTGACGGTAAACGGATTGGTCGGGTTGGTCGAGGACGGCAGGCAATGCGATTGCCCCGCTACCGCAATAATGTCAGGTGCATGACCACCACCGGCACCTTCAGTGTGATACATGTGAATGGTGCGGCCTTTCATTGCGGCCAGCGTGTCTTCCAGGAAGCCGGATTCATTCAACGTATCGGTGTGTAACTGCACCTGAAAATCATATTCATCGGCAACCGACAAGCACGTATCGATCGTCGCAGGCATCGCACCCCAATCTTCATGGATCTTGAGTCCGAGGCAACCACCCCGTAGCTGTCCGATCAGTGACTGCGGTTTGGAAGAGTTGCCGCGACCGAGAAAACCGAAATTGATTGGCCAGCTTTCGGATGCTTGCAACATCTTGCCGACGTTCCACTCGCCACCGCAATCGATACCGACGGTGATCGGGCCCAGCGAGCCGCCAATGAGCGTGGTCAGGCCACTGGAAATCGCGTGCTCACACAATTGCGAGGAATCAAAGTGCACATGCACATCAATACCCCCGGGGGTTGCAATTAAACCCTCGGCATCGCGCACGGTGGTCGAGACACCACAGATCAGCTTCGGATGCACGCCATCCATCACTTCTGGATTGCCGGCCTTGCCGATCGCGACGATTTTGCCGTCTTTAATACCAATATCGCCTTTGACGATACCGATAACAGGGTCAATGATGGTGGCATTGCAGATCAACATATCAAGCGCGCCATCGGCGCTGTCATGCCCCGCTTTCAGTCCCATGCCATCGCGCAGTGTTTTACCTCCCCCGTGCAGGCACTCATCGCCGGGTACAGCGTAATCATGCTCGATCTCGGCGAATAGCGAGGTGTCGCCGAGACGAACTGCGTCACCTTTTGTTGGGCCATACATGGCGGCATACTCGCGCCTCGTCATCTTTGCCATTAGCTTCGCTCCGCAGAATTTCGCGCCTGTTCAGCGCAAACTTGGGGTTATTGGAAACCAGCCTTTTTCAGTGGGCTTACGCGCCCCTGAAGCCTCGTTTTCTTGCCGCCTCTATCGCGGCGGCCTTACGGTCGTCGCCGGTGGCGCCGTCGGTGAACTCTTTCGCCTCACCGGGTTCAAAACGAACCGCCGTACCAGCGGGAATATCAAGTCTCATGCCAAATGCAGCAGCGCGATCGAATTCAAGTGCTTTATTCACCTCGAAAAAATGGAAATGACTACCGATTTGTATCGGGCGGTCACCGGTATTCGTGGCACGCAGCACGATCTTGGGTCTGCCTACATTCAGCTCAATCTCGCCATCAGGCGTGATGATCTCGCCTGGCACCAAACTCTCAATCTGTTGCTTACCGGCGCGAATCGGATCATGTACTGTCACCAGCTTGGTGCCATCGGGGAAGGTGGCTTCTACTTGCAGCACAGGCATTAACGCTGGCACACCAGGCATCACATCGTCGGCGTTGAGTATGGTGGAGCCGAATGAGATTAACTCGGCGACCGAGCGACCCTCACGCGCACCCTCGAGAATCTCGTCAGCGATGATCGCGGTGGCTTCAGGATAGTTCAGCTTTAAACCTTTATCGCGGCGCTTGCGCGCGATTTCTGCCATGGTGTAGATCGGGAGTCGTTCAAGTTCGGTCGGCGTAAGCAGCATGAAACCTTCCTATAAAAGATTTAGTTAGCAAACAAACGCGCATCATGAACCTCATGACGCATCGCGGCGATTTCTGTAGCCGGGATGTATGCTCGGAAATCAAAACCTTGTGCGTCCGTCGCGGCACTTGCTAACGGTGCGGACAACAATTGAACGACCGTATGGCGCACGTTCAGCAATACCCGCTGCGCATCAAGGTGCCCGATCACGCCAAGGCGTAATGCGGCGCTGACCGATCCGGTGCAAAGCAGATGCGCGGAAATAGCACGTGCGTCTTGCTCCGACAT
>RFVZ01000326.1 GCA_009922405.1 Betaproteobacteria bacterium | reverse complement strand
CGCGGTTGAGTGGATGGGCGTCGTCCATCGTGAAATTCGATTTGTTCCGCAGGCCACCGACGTAACAACCAACGCGCTCGAGGCGCTTCGATTGGGACAGGGGGTTTGTCAGGATCTGGCCCACGTGATGATTGCCGGGTTGCGCTCGATCGGCCTGGCTGCGCGCTACGTGAGTGGGTACCTCTTGACACTGCCACCGCCTGGTCAACCCCGGTTGATCGGCGCCGATGCCTCCCATGCATGGGTGTCTGTCTGGTGCCCGTCCGCGCAGTGGTTTGAACTCGACCCGACCAATCACCGGGCACCTGGCGATGATTATGTGACCTTGGCGCGCGGCCGGGATTATCGCGATATCGCACCGATCCGCGGAGTCATCCGCGGCGGCGGTTCGCATACGGTGGCGGTGAGTGTGACGGTCCAGGATCTGCCCACGGCCCCCTAGATTGACCGCATGGCGCGGGAGAGGTTGTTCGCGATCTCAAAGAAGCTTTGGGTCGCACCGAACAGGGGGAATTGTGTTGGCAGAAAAGCCGCCGCCTGCACCGGGGGCAACACCGGCATCCTTACCGGCGCCGGCTGGACCGGGACCTCCAGCGAGCGTTGCAGCGCGACCGCCTGTTCAGCGAAGACCGCCGAGGACTGCTCGATTGTGTCCATCACGATCTGGCTCGTCTGGCTGCTCCATCGTTGGCACAGCTCCCACTGCATTCTGGCCAGGCGCTGACTGCCGTCGATCGAGGCCATCGTGGCGGCGACATTCGCGCTCCAGAGAGACTGCTGTTGTGTCAGCAGGGGATGGGTCACGGGCATCATGTCGTCCTTGTCTTGAGGGCGGACGCAACCGAACGCTACGCCCAGTCGAGAAGCTACCGCCTTCAGTCGGTCCTGGCGTCGCCAGGCCTAAAAATTCATGGTAATTGTTGGAACTTAAGGTTGGGCCCGGGCGCAACCAACCCTCGCCACGGCAGGCCGAGCCGGATCGATCAGCGGCTGCTGCAGCGCCCGCTTGAGGTGTCGAAGGAGACTGGCCAGGCGGATTCCTGGATCCCCGGGGTGCACCGTCCTTCGCAATCGACCTGTGCAAGGGTGACCCGGCCGCGCTCCTGCCAGACCATCAACCGGCACGATCCGCCATCGCGGGTCCGCAGTTCGATCACGGGCCGGGTGCGTGTTTGCTGAAAGTCGGGGAGCTCGAAGTGGCAGGTTCCCCGGTTAGCGACCCAGAGCCGCCAGTTGAGTGCGTCGACCACGTTGTTGGTGATGCGCAGAGTGGCTTCCTCGCGGAATCCATCCTCTTCGGTTTGTTTGCAGTAAGCGGCGAGATCGATGGGTCGATCGGGCATTGGGCTCAGACCAGGGATCGACGGGATCGAGGGGGTAGGCGAAGTCGGCGAGGTAGGCGAAGTCGATCTTGGCGCGGTCGTCGTCGAACACGCCGCGACCAAAGCGATCAGCGCCGCGATACATAGCGTGCGCATGGTCGGCCCAAGCGGATTCCGCTCAGGCTGGTGCAGCTTTTGCAAGGGCGCGCAACCCGGGTTCGAACCGCGAGCGTCCACGCTGGGCGAGATCGCGGAATTCACCAGGGTTTTCAAGGGCTTTTTGGGTCAATGCGGCGCATGGTTGTGTCGCCAGCAATTCGCAGGCCAAAGACCAGAGCTCGCGGTCGAATTCAGTTTCAATTTGATTCCGCTCGGCCTCGGAGACCCGGCTACGGCGTTCTGTGAAGGCGCGCCAAGCGTCGGCGCGGCGAGCCCGTTCGCAGGCGTATTCAACCGCAATGCGGTCAAGGACAAATGCAGTTGCCTCTTCAGGGACTGCGAGCCCGACGCCGGGGCGTTGGACCAGTTCGCCCCAGGCGCGTGCGAGCCGAATCAGGGACGATGGACTACCCGCAAGAACATCGATCTCGAGCACACGCTCGGCCGCCTCAACGTCGTCATGTGTTTGTGTCAGCGCCTCGATTCCGGCCAACTGCGTGCGCCGCCACTTCAGCCACCAGTTGACCGCGACGGCGCCGAGCAAATCGGTCCGGGCGACCGGCGGCCGTTGCAACCAGTCGATCGGCTCTTCGTCCACCAGTGCCATCGCGAGGCGCTTGACGTAGGCGGCATCGGTCGGATCGGTATCGGTCTCGCCGACCAGGGTCTGTAACACCGGTACGAGGACCTGGGCCTGGGCGTCACGCCGGTGGCGGCGGGTGGCGGCGTCGACCTCCGAGTCCGGCAGGGATGCGGTTTGGTCGAGCTCAAGCACGTCAGCGCGCAGGGATGCCCAACCGGGCGCCCCAAGCATTTGCGCAATCAAATCACGCGCGTGCGAGGGCGACAGGTCGGGCAGTCCGGCGCGCAAACGCATCGCCGCGACTCGTGCGTCCGAAAGCGAAGCCGGGACGAAGCGGACCAGTTCAGGGGGCGTCTTCGCGGGCGCAGATTTGGCGGAATGCCGGGTGCCTCCCATTGTTCAGGCCATCGACTCAAGACGGTTCATCAGACTTGCCGTCGAACTGTCGAGATCAACACGGCTGCGACCTGGGTCGGTCATTCTGGCCTCGACATCAAGCGCCAGCGTCTTGCCGAGTTCGACACCCCACTGATCGAACGCATTGATCCCCCACACCGCAGCACTGGTGAACA
>RFVZ01000325.1 GCA_009922405.1 Betaproteobacteria bacterium | reverse complement strand
GACCTTCTCCGAGTCGGCGCTACGGCGTCACTTTGGTGACTCGGTGGATGCCATCGCCTGTCCCTCAATTGATGAGGTCTTTCGGGCGACGCAAGCCGGGGCAGCTGATTTTGGCATTGTCCCGGTCGAAAATTCGACCGAGGGCGCGGTGAGCCGGACGCTTGACCTGTATCAGCAGACTCCGTTATCGATTTGTGGCGAGGTGGCTATCGCGGTCCAGCAGAATCTGATGACGCGATCAGGCCAGATGGAAGGTGTCACCCGGATTGTTGGGCACGCCCAATCTCTGGCGCAATGCGTTAACTGGCTTAACGCCCACTACCCGGGTTTGCCACGCGTGGCCGTGGCCAGTAACGCCGAGGGTGCGCGACTGGCTGCGCTGGAGGATCAAACCGCCGCAATCGCGGGCGAACCTGCCGCGCGGGCCTATGGTCTCGCGCTGGTCGCGGCGGCGATTCAGGATGACCCTTCGAATCAGACTCGATTTCAGGTGATTGGCCGGCATGCGTGTGGACGGTCCGGCAATGACCAGACTTCGCTCATCCTCTCGGTGCCAGATCGTGCTGGCGCGGTGCATCGTTTGATCGAACCGCTCGCCCGTCACGGGGTCTCAATGAAACGATTTGAGTCCCGCCCCGCGCGAGGAAGTGCCTGGGAGTACATGTTCCATATTGACTTGGTTGGTCATCAGGAGGATGCGCCGGTGGCGGCGGCGATCGCAGAACTTCGTGAGCAGGCAACGGTTTGTCGCATCATTGGGTCCTATCCGCGGGGGCGCTGAACCCAGCCGTACCGTATTTTTCCTCGCGCCTCAGTCGCGTTCTATCCATCGATATTTGGTCACGCCTATGTTGCATGCTCCTGACTATGTCCGCGCGATTGCTCCTTACCAGGGGGGTAAGCCGGTGTCCGAACTGGCTCGAGAGTACGGGCTCGACGAATCCCGCATTGTGAAGTTGGCTTCAAATGAAAACCCGCTCGGGATGCCCCAGAGCGCCCGCGATGCGATGGCGGCGGCGGCGGCCGAGCTGGCCCGCTACCCGGATGGCAATGGATTTGCGCTGAAGTCAGCGATCTCGAAGCGTTTCGATTTGCCCCAGGAGTGGATCACGCTGGGCAATGGCTCGAACGATATTCTGGAACTTGCCACCCGAGCATTCGTCCAGGCGGGTGAATCAACGGTTTTCTCGGCCCATGCGTTCGCGGTTTACGCGTTGGCTTCTCAGGCCGTCGGCGCGCGCTCGATTGTGGTGCCCGCGTTGGCGTCTGGGCCTCAGGCCTATGGGCACGATCTGGATGCAATGCTTCAAGCGATTACGGCCGACACCCGTATTGTGTTTGTTGCCAATCCGAACAATCCGACCGGCACGTTTTTACCCGCGGCCGCGGTCGAGCGTTTTCTTGACCAGGTCCCTACTCGGGTCCTCGTCGTTTATGACGAGGCCTACACCGAGTACCTGCGCCCTGAAGAACGACCGGATGCGTTTGCCTGGGTTCGCCGGTTCCCGAATTTGTTGGTCTCCCGCTCATTTTCGAAAGCCTATGGCCTGGCCGGGCTGCGAGTGGGCTACGGGGTTGCGCAGCCCTTGGTGACCGACCTGCTCAATCGACTGCGTCAGCCATTCAATGTCAACTTGTTGGCACAGGCTGCCGCCGTAGCGGCTTTGTCGGACGGCCCCTGGCTCGAACAGGCTTATCGGGCCAACCGCGAGGGGATGGCACAACTTGAGGCCGGCCTCGACGCGATTGGCGTTAGTTGGCTCCCCAGTTGGGGGAATTTCTTGTTGGTCCAGGTGGCGCCGCCACCGGGATCCGGCGCGGCCGCCAGTGCCCGCTCACCGGGGGTTGCCGGCGATCCGGCGATGCCTGTATACGAACGTCTGCTACGCGCCGGGGTGATTGTTCGCCCGGTTGGTAACTACGCCTTGAATGGTTGGCTGCGCGTTTCGGTGGGATTGCCTGAAGAGAACGCCACTTTTCTCGCGGCACTGCCGGCCGCGATCGGTCGGTGAATCCGCCGAAGGTCTGGGATCGGGTCGTCTTTCTGGGGACTGGTCTGATCGGTGGTTCGATGGCGGCGGCGATGCGCCAGGTGGGTCTCGTTCGACACCTGGTCGGGTGTGGTCCGCAGGCGTTTCGGGCCCGCGAACTCGAGCTGATCGATGAGGTCATCGATGACCCCGCATCGGCGATGAAGGCGGCCGACCTGGTGGTGCTGGCTGCGCCGCCTTCGGCCTTGCCAGAGTTGCTGCGCCAAATCGCACCGGTCATCGAGTCTCAGACCTTACTCACAGACGTGGCAAGTACCAAATCAGCGATCATTGATGCCGCACGGCAGGTTTTGGGCGAACGGTTCAGTCGGTTTGTGCCTGCGCATCCGATTGCCGGCAGTGAGCGCCATGGCCCTGATGCGGCTGATCCTGAGCTGTTTGTAGGGGCCCGTTGCGTGATTTGCCCGCAGCCCGAAACGGATCCCTGGGCATTGCAACAGATCGAGGCAATGTGGTCCGATCTCGGGGCGCGGCCCTCACGACTTGGCGCAGTCGAGCACGATGAGGTGTTTGCGGCCGTCAGTCATCTGCCGCATCTCGTAGCCTTTGCGGTGGCGGCGAGCCTGAGTAAACGCCCTGATGCGGAAT
>RFVZ01000324.1 GCA_009922405.1 Betaproteobacteria bacterium | reverse complement strand
CGGGTATGAAGCTTTTTGGTCGTTAGCAACGGGAACCCATCGGCGAGCCGGAATCGCATTTGATGCCCGAAGACTGCAATGGTGCCCACGCCCGTTCGGTCGTCTCGCTGAACGCCTTCGTTGAGTACACGCTGGATCAATTCAAGATACGGCTTCATTTCAGGGCCCGGTCAGCAGTGAAACGGCGTTTCGGGGTGGGGCTGAAATTTCGGTTCGTGCTCCGTTACGTTCGAGGACGACCCGTTCGGCGTCGATACCAACCAGCATCCAACCCGATTCAACTTCGTCACCGAGCGCGACGCTCCGAAGCGGCCGTCCATCGACCGAAATAAGCGCAGACCCAAGCTTGCCACTCACCAGTCCAACGACCTTGAAGTTTAAGGTGGGCGCCTCGGCAGTCTTCGGCGGTTGCGCACCGAAAAGCGAGGCTGCGAGATTGGCGTCCAGGGGCATGGCGACGGCTCCGGTCGCGATCGGGGCAATGGCTGGAGTCGGAGCCGCGAGGCGCGGTACCCACCATGCGAGGGTGGCTGCCAACAGCGCAAGAAGCAACAGGGCGGCCAGCCGCGGCAGCCAGAGGATAGCCTTCAAAGACAGACGTCCTTCGTGGAGGTTAATGCAAGGACTATCATACCGGGACCTTTGGTTTGCCCGAGCATTCGATGACGCACCGTTCCTACGATTTGTCACTATCCCCCGCGGCGGATCAGGCCGATAGGGCTGTTCGCGCTGGACCGTCTTCTCGATTGGTTCGGTCGCGCCGAGCGGCGGGCGGTTTTACCCTGATTGAGATCATGGTCGTGATCGTGATTCTTGGGGTTCTGGCGGCTTTGGTGGTTCCTCGCGTAATGAGTCGTCCTGACGAGGCCCGCGCGGTTGCAGCCAAACAGGATGTTGCCTCGATCATGCAGGCCTTGAAGCTTTATCGGCTGGACAATCAGCGCTATCCAAGCACCGAGCAGGGTTTGATGGCCTTGGTTCAGAAACCCACGGTATCCCCGGTGCCATCGAACTGGAAGTCCTATCTCGAGCGCCTGCCGAATGACCCCTGGGGTAAACCCTATCAATTTCTGAATCCAGGAATCCGCGGTGAGATTGACGTCTTCAGCTTTGGCGCCGATGGTCAAAGCGGCGGCACCGGCGTGGATGCCGATGTGGGCTCGTGGGACCTCTGAAGCTTCAATCAACTCAAGTTTCGTTACATCCCACCTCTTCCGTTGAGTTGAGCCGGGCCCCGAATCGGCAACGGCGATCGGCGCGCGGGATGACGCTGATCGAGATGCTCGTTGTTGTGGTTATTATCGGAATTGTTCTAGCATTTACGGCGATATCCGGGGGGCCAGATACGCAACGTCAATTGCGACTCGATGCTGAGCGACTGGCTGCGGTACTCGAAATCGCGCATGAACAGGCGCTGATCGGCGGTGCCCCGCTTCGGTTTGAAATTGATGCCCAAGGTTGGCGTTTTCTGATTCGAGATCAGCGCAGTTGGCGGCCTCTGACGGGCGACCCCGAACTACGCCCCAGACCCTGGAGCGTGCCAACCCAGGTCGATCTGAGTCGGACTGACGGACAGTCGACGGTCGAGTTTGGACGCGATGCGATCGATTCGCCATTCACCATTGTTATGCGCCGCGAGCAGGCCCGAGTCAGCCTGCAGGCAAATGGCCTTGGCCTGTTTGGTGTGCAATGAACGCGCGGATGATGGTCCGACGGTCTGCCAGACGGTCTTTTGTGGGCTTCACTCTGATCGAGGTGTTGGTGGCGCTGACAATTGCGGCGGTGGCCTTGATTGCAGCGTTGCGCGCGACCGCGACGTTGACACAAGGTGCACAGGACATGCGCCTGAGGGCGTATGCGCTGTGGAGTGCGGAGAACCGGTTAGCGACGATTCGCCTGAGTTCAGAGTGGCCCGAGGTTGGCCGGCGGCGCTTCGATTGCCCGCAGGGCGGGGTCGCGCTGCGGTGCGAAGAAGAAGTATTCGCCACCCCGAATCTTTTTTTTCGTCGAGTTGAAATATCCGTTCGCGCGGCGGATGCGCCGGTGGAGGCCGATGCGCCGCGCCTCGCTCGCCTGGTCGGCTTCGCCACCAACGTACCGGGCGGCTAACCATGTCCGCTCCACGACGCTCGCGTGCTGGCTTCACCTTGCTTGAATTGCTGGTGGCGATCGCGCTGCTGGGTGTTCTGGCCGTGTTGTGCTGGCGGGGGCTCGAATCGGTTCTTTCTTCACGCGATCGTCTGACCCGTGAGAGCGAGGGGTTGCGAGCGCTGACTATCGCGTTTGCTCAGGTCGACGATGATTTGCGGCGCACCTGGGCGGTCCGGACGATTCCGGCGGTGGCCCGAGCAGTGCGCTTTCTGTCGGTCGATGATCGCCTGGTTCTCGAATTGGCCCGTTTGGGCGGTACCGCTTCTGATCCGACCCGAATTGATCGGGTGGTCTGGCGATTGCGCGCGGACACTCTGGAGCGTGGAGTGGCCGCAAACATTGCCGATGGCGCCAATGCGGCGGGCGAACTCGTCTGGCAGCCGGTTCTTGCCGGCGTCAAAGATCTGCAGTGGCGGGCCTGGCCAAGCGGACAGGGGTGGCAAACTGGATTTTCGATGGCGGCTTTAATGGCCAGTCAGGACGCAAGCCC
>RFVZ01000323.1 GCA_009922405.1 Betaproteobacteria bacterium | reverse complement strand
GGTGGTGAAAAGGGTGGCGTCGGCAAATCCCTCGTATCGAGAGCCCTGGCCCAATACTTCATCGATCATTCAATGCCGTTTGTCGGCTTTGATACCGATCGGTCACACGGCGCACTCATGCGTTTCTATGCGGATTATGCGTCGCCGATTTTGATCGACCGATACGAAGCGCTAGATCACATCGTTGAGGTGGCAGTTGAGCAGTCCGGGCTTCGGGTGCTGGTTGATCTTGCAGCGCAGACTCACGCACCCCTCGTCGCCTGGATGGACGACTCTGGCGTGCTCGACCTTGCGCGGGAGAATGGGCTCCAAATCACGTATTGGCATGTCATGGACACCGGTCGTGACTCCGTTGATCTGCTGCGGCAGATACTCGAACGGTTTCAAGATCGGCTGGATTACGTGGTGGTGCGCAATCAGTTGCGTGGTAACGACTTTAGCAACCTGGAAAAGTCTGGGTTACTCGACCGTCTGTCCGACCTCGGCGGGGGAGTGATTGAGGTCAAGCAACTTCATCAGTCGGTCATTCAAAAAATCGACGCCAAAGACAGTAGTTTTTGGGCAGCAAAGCAGTCCGGTACGGAGTTTGGTGCCGGGCTCGGATTGATGGAGCGGCAGCGGCTGAAAACCTGGATGAACCATGTTTTTGCCGAATTCAGTGCGGCCGGAGTTTGACGCCACCAGTGCGAGTGTAACGATGGTCCCACCGATGGGCGCAGAATACGACTCATGAAAACTCCCGATCGCCTGCGCCCGCTTCTCGAGGAAGGATTGATTGACGAGGTCCTGCGTCAACTCACCAGTGGCAAGGAAGCGATGGTGTTTGTGGTTCGTTGCGGCGAAGAGATCCGTTGCGCCAAGGTTTACAAGGAGGCAACCCACCGCAGCTTTCGCCAGGCGGTGGACTACACCGAAAACCGCAAAACGAAGAACAGTCGTCAGGCACGCGCGATGGCTAAGGGCACCCGCTTCGGTCGGCAGGCTCAGGAAGCGGCCTGGCAGAGCGCTGAGGTGGATGCGCTATATCGACTTGCACACGCCGGCGTTCGGGTCCCAAAGCCCTACAATTTTCTCGAAGGGGTGCTCTTGATGGAGCTCGTGTGCGATGAAGATGGCGATGCGGCCCCACGACTTAACGATGTTCATTTCACCCCCGATCAGGCTCGCGCCCATCACGAAATCTTATTGCGTGAGGTGGTTCGGATGCTCTGTGCTGGCGTTGTCCACGGTGACCTCTCCGAATTCAATATTTTGATCGCAGCGGACGGCCCCGTCATCATTGATCTGCCCCAGGCCGTCGATGCAGCGGGCAACAACCATGCGGCTGGAATGCTTGAACGCGATGTAGCCAACCTGCGTAACTATTTTGGTCGCTTCGCGCCGGATCTTTTGAGTACGGACTATGGTCGCGAAGTCTGGTCCCTCTACGAGCGTGGCCTGCTGACCACGGATTCGGTTCTGACCGGGCGGTTCAATCCGAAGCTAAAACCAGTCGATCTCGAGTCGGTCCTTCTCGGGATCGAGGATGCCCGGTTCGAGGAGGCTGCGCGCAAGCTTCGGATGCAGGATTCGGAGTGAATGTCATTGCATTGACGCGCGCCTGGATCGAGCGGGCCGTCATTGGCCTCAACCTGTGCCCTTTCGCCAAGGCACCATACGTTAAAGAGCGGATCCGCTACTGCGTGAGTCATGCGTCGTCGGCCAGGGACCTTTTGCAGGACCTGCGGGTCGAACTCCAGCGCTTGGTTGATTCGCCTGTTGATGAACTTGAAACAACCCTGCTAATTCACCCTCAATGTTTGAACGATTTTCTGGATTTTAACGACTTTCTCGGTGATGTCGATACCACGCTGAGAAAGTTGGGTCTTGAGGGGACGATTCAGGTCGCTAGTTTTCATCCCCAGTATCAATTTGCTGATTCCGGTCACGACGATCTGAGCAATGCGACCAATCAGTCGCCATTCCCAATGCTTCATTTGTTGCGCGAAGACAGTATCGATCGCGCGGTTGAAACCATGCCAAACCCTGAGCGTATCTACACAGCAAACATCGAGTCGCTCGAGCGTCTCGGCGCGAGGGGTTGGCAAGATCTGCTTGCACAGTGCAGAGGGGATGTACGGGAATGACCTGATCGATCCGCTGCGGGTTATCACCGATACTTCGGCGATCTATTGAAACAATACGGAGTGACTCGATGCAGCGTTTCCTGAAACGGATGGCTGTGATGTTCGGCGTAATGACCGCGATCAGCGGTGTCGGCATTGCCCAGGCTCAGGCCCCCTCGACTACGTTCCCATCCAAGCCGGTCCGCCTGATCTGCCCTTTCCCACCGGGTGGAGCGGTTGACATCGCTTCACGTGCCATCGCAGTGGAGTTGGCGAAAAATCTTGGGCAACCGGTCACGGTGGAAAACAAACCTGGAGCAGGCGGCAATATCGGCGGCCAGGAGGCCTCGCGCGCTGCGCCCGACGGCTACACCATCTTCATGACAACCAGTGGCATTCAGGCCATCAATCCGGCGCTCTACGCCAAGATGCCCTTCGATCCGAGTAAGGATCTGGCCAGTGTCACGGCGCTGGTCTCGCTCAACAACGTGCTGGTGTTGCACCCCTCAATCAAGGCCAACACGGTTCAGGAAGTGATCGCGATGGC
>RFVZ01000322.1 GCA_009922405.1 Betaproteobacteria bacterium | reverse complement strand
CTCCTGGAATTCCAGGAGGACCAACTGGAGAAACTGGAGAAACTGGTCCAACTGGAGAAACTGGTCCAACTGGACCAATTGGAAGAACCGGGCCAACCGGTACATTTGGTCCAACTGGACCAGTTGGATATACCGGTTTTACTGGAAGAACTGGACCTACAGGATATACAGGATACACAGGATATACAGGATATACAGGATATACAGGATATACAGGATACACAGGATACACAGGATACACAGGATACACAGGATATACTGGATATACTGGTAGAATAGGTCCTCAAGGTTTTCAAGGTATACAAGGTCCAACTGGGTATACCGGTTATACTGGTCCACGAGGCCCTGAAGGTGGTCCAACTGGTCCAACTGGTCCAGTTTTATATAATTTCAGCAATAATGTTTTAATGAACAGTAATTTGAATGTCAATGGTAGTATTTTTCCCTCACCTACTACTGTTTATACAAAAACTTGTTTAGTTACCGATGGTAGTAATGTTATTGTTGTTTCAGATATCAATGGTGTTATTATTGGTTCTACAATTACTGGTGATGGTATTCAAAGTGGTACAAGTGTTACTAAAATAGAAGGCTTAAATGTAACAATCAGTAAAACAGCTAGTTTGTATTTTTCTACATTAAGTCAAAATATAACATTTCAATACCTGAGCAATACACCAGTTGAAATAAAGGGAACATTGACATACGGATCAAATCAAATAATTGTACCAAATACAAATGGTATTTATGTAGGTTCAACAATATCTGGAAATGGAATTCCAGATAACACTACAGTAACAAACATAGACAATGTAAATTTAAAAATAACAATGAACAATAATGCAAATTTGTATTTTCCTACCATAAATGAACCAGTATTATTTACATCTTCACCATCCAATATAGGTGGACCAAATAATCGTTTCGGTGAGATTTACTGTGTTAAAATGACTGCATCACAAGGTACATTATACTTTTCAGGAACAGACCCAAGTGGTAATTATATTGATTTTGGTGCTATGTCGTATGATGGTACGTATGGTGATTTAGTAATGGAAGATGTGAAAACAACACAAACATTAGGATATGGTCTAGGAACAGTAATGATGACTTATGCAGGAACAGTAGCAGTAGGAAAAGCGGATCAAAGAAATGTTGCAATAGATGAAAATGGATATTTATATTCATTGGATGTAGCCGGAAATTTGTTAGTAGAAGGATATGCAAATATAAACAATACATTGAGAATATTAGATGATGTCTCTGTAAATAGTCGGTTATTTGTATTAGATGATGTATCAATGAACAAAAATCTTTATGTAAATGGAGCAACAATTCAAAATGGTAATGTTAAAATGAACTCAGGATTATATGTTGATGGAGATGTTTATTTGAATGGAAATGTATATGCAAATACACAAGATATTAGTGATAATTCAAACAAAGTAGCAACAACAGCATTTGTTACAAATAAATTATCAACACTTACAGGGTTGATTGCAAACTTTGATAATGATTTGAATATAGGAAATCGATTGTTTGTATCAAATGATGTATCTTTCAGTGGTAAATTATCAGTAGCAAACGATGTTGTTTTAAATAAAAACGTCCAAATCCAAGGATCAACCGTTCAACAAGGAGATGTATCAATGAACTCTAGATTATCAGTATCAAATGATGTTGTTTTAAACAAAAACGTCCAAATCCAAGGATCAACACTTCAACAAGGAGATGTTTCTATGAATTCTAGATTATCAGTAGCAAACGATGTTGCTTTAAACAAAAACGTCCAAATCCAAGGATCAACACTTCAACAAGGAGATGTTTCTATGAATTCTAGATTATCAGTAGCAAACGATGTTGCTTTGAATAAAAACGTCCAAATCCAAGGATCAACCGTTCAACAAGGAGATGTATCAATGAATTCTAGACTATCAGTATCAAATGATGTTGCTTTGAATAAAAACGTCCAAATCCAAGGATCAACACTCCAACAAGGAGATGTATCAATGAACTCTAGATTATCAGTATCAAATGATGTTGCTTTGAATAAAAACGTAGAAATTCATGGAACAACACTTCAACATGGAGATGTATCAATGAATGCAAATCTTACAGTAGCTAATAATACATCATTAAATGGTAACGTAGAAATCAATGGAACAACACTTCAACATGGAGATGTATCAATGAACTCTAGATTATCAGTATCAAATGATGTTTCAATTAACAAGAACATTCAAATCCAAGGATCAACTATCCAACAAGGAGATGTCAATATGAACTCACGATTAATCGTTATTGGGGATGTTTCTTTGAATGGAAATGTTGTTACAATTACACCAGATATTAGTGATAATTCAAACAAAGTAGCAACTACTGAATTTGTAAATAACAAATTATCATCATTAACAGGATCAACTGCGAGTTTCAATAATGATGTTTTAATAAATAATCGTTTAATAGTAACAAGTGATGTATCATTCAACTCTAGATTATCAGTAGGAAGCGATGCAACAATATATGGTAATTTAAAAATAAATGGTGCGGTAGTAGGTGATGTATCAATGAATGATGCTTTATTTGTAGGTGGTGATGTATTTATAAATGGTAGATTAAATGTAAACAATTATCAAAACAATACTATTATAA
>RFVZ01000321.1 GCA_009922405.1 Betaproteobacteria bacterium | reverse complement strand
CCTGCGTCCCTGAGTGCGCTGCGCGGGCGCCACGTGATGATCGCGGCAGCAAGCGCGGCGCGTTCACGTCCGTACTTTGTATAAATATGTTGAATGACTTCTTCGCGACGCTGATGCTCAAAATCAACATCAATATCGGGAGGCTCGCCGCGCTCGCGCGAGATGAAGCGCTCGAATAGAACGTTCATCCGCGAAGGATCGACTTCGGTGATCCCCAGGCAATAGCAGACTGCCGAATTGGCGGCCGAGCCGCGGCCCTGGCAGAGGATGCCGCGTCCGCGTGCGAAGGCAACGAGCTCAGCAACCGTCAGGAAGTAGGGCTCGTAGTTCAGCTCTGCAATCAGCCCCAGTTCGTGTTCGATCTGCGCGCGGACTTTGGTGGGGATGCCTTGGGGCCAGCGTTGTGTTGCGCCCCGTTCGGTGATCGTTCGTAACCATTGGGCTGGGGTGTGACCGGCAGGGACGATTTCGTCGGGGTACTCGTAGCGCAATTCATCGAGTGAGAATCGACAACGAGCTGCGATTTCGAGCGTTTCTTCGAGGAGTTCGGTCGGGTATTGCTGGGCGAGACGCAAGCGCCCGCGCAGATGGCACTCGGCGTTGGCGTCGAGGCGAAATCCAAGGGCATCCAGCGGTATTCGGTGGCGCACTGACGTCAGCACGTCGAGCAGAGGCTTTCGTGACCGTCGGTGTATCCGGACATCCCCGCCTGCGGCCAGGGGGACGCCGGTCGTGCGCGCGATGGCCCGAAGCCGATCGAGATGCGCGCCATCATGGCCATGGGCGAGGCGCTCGGCCAAGATCCAGAGACGTCCTCCATCGGCTGTTGACGATCCTCGGCCAAAGCGTTGGGCGAGCCATCCGGTCAGCTGTACAAGATCTGCGCGGGGGATGCTCGGGTGTGGGGCCAGCAGCGCAATACAGTCGGGCAGACCGGCGTCGAGATCGGCGCGTTCGAATTGGTACTGCCCCTTGGGCGCACGGCGGCGGGTACGTGAAATGAGCTCGCTGAGGTGACCATAGCCAGCCCGCGTCTGGGCCAGAAGGATGATCCGCGCGCGGTGTTCGCCAGGCGGTAGTCCGAACTCGGCGCCTATTTCGAATTCGGCGCCAATGAGCAGCGGTAGACCGACCCGTTTCGCGGCCTGATGCGCTCGTACGACACCGGCCAGCGACGCCTCGTCCGTAATGGCCAGGGCTGCATAGCCAAGCGCATGGGCGCGCTCGACCAATTCTTCCGGATGCGAGGCGCCACGCAGGAAGGAGAAATTGCTAAGACAGTGAAGTTCGGCGTAAGCAGTGAGCACAGAGAGAGTCGCCAGATACTGTATGCATGAACAGTATCATAGGGTCGACCGCATTCTGCACAGCACATAAAAAAAGCCCCGCGGGGGCGGGGCTCTTGGGTGGACGCTCGACTCGGTCGTTCAGGCGCCGTGTGAGGCCGTCTGCATTTGCCGGTTGGTACGGCCCGGCGGTGGCGGCGGATCGGCTCGTGCGATCAGCGCTTCGACGTCGAACTGGTCGAGGGTGTGATACGTATTGTCTTCGCCGTAGAGGATACGATGGTCGTTGCCTCCGACCAGGAGGCGGGCTTTTTCGATCGCTGCACGCAGCGAGGTATAGAGCACGGATCCGTTCATCTTGAACACGCGACCGCGGCGATTCAGGATGGTTACGCTAGGCTGAATAGGCTCACTCATTGGACGCGATTACCGAAAGGACTGTGGGGGCTTTTCAAACACCTTAAATGTACAAGTTTTTTCGCCTCTTGTGATCTCCCAATACCCCCATTCTTGACTCGAAAATGGATTCTCCACGACAGCCCCCGGTGGGTTTGACCGCTGATATTGGATTTAAGACCGCCTGGCCTTACCCCGCCTGGATTGCCCATCGGGGTGCGGGGCACCTGGCGCCCGAAAATACCTTGGCTGCATTCCAGGTGGGGTTTGATTATGGGTTTCGGATGATCGAATTTGATGTCCAGCTCACGGCAGATCAAATCCCGATCCTGATGCATGACGCGACGCTGGATCGTACGACGGACGGCCATGGGCCAGTCTATGGGGCGACGGCGGGGCAGCTGGCCCAGCTGGATGCGGGGCGTTGGCATTCAGCTACTTTCGAGGGCGAAATCGTTCCGACCCTGGCTGATGCGGCGCATTGGATGCAGGTCCGTGGCGTGATGGCGAATCTGGAAATCAAGCCGGCTAAGGGCCTTGAAGTGCCGACGGGCACTGCAGCGGCAGCATTGGCGGCCGAGCTTTGGCAGGGTCAGATTCCGCCGCTCTTGTCATCGTTCTCGATCAAAGCGCTCGAAGCCGCTCGGGCGGTCGCACCGGAGTTGCCGCGGGCATTGCTTGCAGATGTTGCACGCTGGGCCGAGTTGGTTCCGACCGACCGTCCGTTCGAAGCGATTGTGCAGAAAGCGCTTGAATTGTCTGCGGTAGCAATCGTGATTCAACATGCCGGTTTGAATGCCGATCGTATTGCCCAAGCTCATGGGGCCGGATTGCGCGTGTTGACTTACACCCTGAATGAGGCGGTTCGGGCTAAAGCCTTGCTCGCGGTTGGGCTGGATGGAGTGATTACGGATGCCGTGGATTCTTTGGGACCCACATCAGACAAGTCAGAAAATCCAGTGAAATCAGCCAAATAATCCGTGTAAATACCAGGTGCCGGGCCCCGATCCCTGGTTGGAGCGGCCGGTACG
>RFVZ01000033.1 GCA_009922405.1 Betaproteobacteria bacterium | reverse complement strand
AGAAAAAGCGTAACCATATTCTGTGCCGACGTGGTCGGATTCAGCAAAATGATGGGCCTGGACGAAGAAGGCACCCTCGATTCGCTGGATGAATGCCGATCGATCATTGATCCGATGATTACCAGTTACGGTGGCCGCATCTTTGGAAGTGCGGGCGATAGCGTTCTGGCCGAGTTTCCGGATGCGGTCGATTGCGTCAAATTTGCCATCCAGTGTCAGGAAGCCCTCCATCACCGTAACCTGCGAACGACCCCCAAGCCGTCGATGCAGTTCCGCTTTGGCATTCACCGGGGCGAAGTGATCGTCCAGGGCGACAATCTGATGGGCGATGTTGTCAACCTGGGTGCCCGGATCGAGAGCATGGCCGATTACGGTGGCATCAGCATGAGTAGCGTGGTCCACGAGGCGATCAAGGGGCCCCTCGCGCACGTCACCTTTGTCGACACGGGTCCCCGGTCATTCAAGAACATCAAGGACCCCGTCAAAATCTTTGCGATCCCCGTCCCAGGCTCTCGACCAAACCCCAATGCCAACGCATCGGCGGTCGAAGCCAAAACGGCGGACAAGTTCAGCAACAATGAAATTACCGAAACCTCCAGCACGGCCGACGTGTTGAAGGTCATCGCAAAAGACCAGTCAAAGGCCGAAGTCCCCGTCTCGCTTCTCAAGCGCCTGCGAAATGCCCGTGCCTATGACCAGGTCATCAAAGTACTACTCGCCAAGACAGTCCGTAACAAAGACCGTGAGTCTCTTCGTGAGTTGATTCACCTCGCTCTCGAACGGATGATTCCCACCGATCAAAAGCGTGCTGTCGCAGCTGTCTTCGAAGCGGCGGCAGGCGTTCTGATGGACCATACCCAACAAACCCAGATCGGCAACCTGCTGCACTCGGGCTATTTGGGTGAACGGCAAAAAAACGTCGCACTACACCTCTGGAAGCACGCAGCCGAGCGCAGCCCAGAAGCCCAGCTGAGTCTTGGTTTTGGCATCCTGGATTTGCCCCATCCGAATGCGAACGACGTCGCTTACGCAATCAAACTGCTAGAGACCGCCGCCCGACAAAAAAATGTCAAGGCGATCATGCGACTGGCCGCGTTTTACAGCGACCCCGCCAATCCTCTTAAAGACAAAGCAGCCGCGTTCAACTGGTATTGGGTCGGCCGTCATCTCAAAGACCCCGAAGCGCAGGCCGGTCTTGAACGCGTCGTCACGACAGTCAGCCGCAACGAATTTCCCTCGTTCAAAATCAATGCGGAGGCCCTTCTGGAGGAAATCAGCTGGAGTGGGCGGCAGTACTAAGCGCCCTGACCACTCATGGCAAACTTTTCCCCTCAGAAAATTCTGTCGAGCAAGCTCTCAAGCGCGATTGAGAGTCAATTTCGACGCCTGTTTGACGGACGCGAAAGTGCCCTGCGCCAAACCGTTCTCGATTCAACCGACTTCGCCATGGGCGCACTGGCTCGGGCGGATACCCAGTACCACAACAGCGAACATACCTTCATCGTTTCGCTGGCTGGGCTCGATATCCTGCAGGGCAAAGCCGAACTCGGCGACCCGATCGATGCCGAAGATTGGGCCACCTACATCATTTCGCTGCTGTTCCATGACATCGGCTACCTCAAAAAACTCTTCCCTGAGGACAGCGCCTCGGTCGTCGTCGCCAATTCGGAAGGCGGAATCTTTCCATTGGGTCCCGGGGCGACCGATGCCTCGCTGACCCGCATTCACGTTGACCGGGGCATGGCATTTGTTCTGGAACATTTCAAGAACAGCCGAATAATCGATGTTGGCCGGGTTGTACACAACATTGAAAACACCCGGTTTCCACCGCCACCCGAAGTTCGCGATACCCCGCGCAGCCGCCTCTCCTGGCCGGACATGGTGCGCGCCGCGGACTTGATCGGACAGCTCGCGGACCCCAATTACCTGCGAAAACTGCCTGCCCTTTACGAAGAGTTTCTCGAGTGCGGAACCGCCGACGTCATGGGCCTAAAAAATTACCATGGCCTCCTGGAACAATTTCCAAACTTCATCAGCAAGATGATCCGGCCGCTAGTCGGCGAGGGATTCGATGCCCTGGCAGCAGCACCGGACGGACAACGCTGGATTAATTCGTTGAACGAATCAATCGCCTATTGCGAGTCGCTGCATGGCTGATGCGGCAGATCACTGGATCTTCGCCAGCTATATCCGCCATCTGGAGGGTCGGATCGGCAATCGACTCACCGACCCCGAGCGCACCGAACTCTGTAAATTCGCGCGTGGCCATTTCGAGGCGATTGACCGCTGCAACGCACTCTTTCATGGCATCACCCGAGCGATTCATTTGACGGAAGTGGTTCTGGCGACGCTGGAAGGGCGATGGTTGCTCGGGAAGCAAGTCGATTCAGCCGAGTTGCGCCACGTACTCATCGCGGTCTGGTGCCACAGCGCAGCATTTGCCGACACCTTGACCGACGACGATCGTTTACCGCGCGGCATCCCCAATGACGGCTGGTGGCCTTGGGTCTTTGACCGCAGCGCCACGCTTTGCGCACAGGCTGCTCAAGCGATGAGCGGCATCGATGGGGCCAAACTCGTCGCCTTGTCTCAGGCCTGTGGTTTTGCGCCGGTCGCGGTCGGTCATCGGTCTGATCATCAGTCCGGTCATCCACCAGACGTTACAAAAGATCCGGACATCGAACTCGTTCAGCAGCTGCATGCGGCGTGGCTCATCAGTCTGGCCAGCGACAGGAACCAGGCCACCAAGCTCAAACCACTCTGGACGGCCCTGCACTACTGGTCGGGCGAGAGCTCGGGCGTCCCCCTTGAACTCCCGGGCACGCTCCCCGAATGGATCCACTTTCCAAGGCACTGGAAGACTACGTTATCGCAGTGGTCCACCGACGCCATGACCCCTGCAATGAAATTGCTGGAACTCACCGAGGATGGCCAAGATCACCTCGAACACCTGCGCTGCGCTCTGCAATAACCGTCAAGAGATTCCGAAAAACGCGGCAATTCGCTTAAACATGGTTTGACTACCGGTCTCGTCCGCAGATGCCTTATTTTTCGGGTGGGCAAGCGCGGCTTCGTTCTGCGTCAAGCGCTTCTCAATGACGGTGGCAAAGCTCCTGACCAGCCCCGGATTGCTGAGAATCAGCTTCTCAATCGTTGGTTTGGAGATTTCAAGCACCACCGTCGACCAGACCGCCATAACGGTTGCTTTGCGCGGGGCGCCCAAAAACACCGACATCTCGCCAAAGACCTCGCCGGGCCAAATACGCCCCACCGCCTGCTGTCCCCCATGAGAATCGGGCACCGAAACGTCGAGGCGCCCCTCGACCACCACGAACATCGAAGCCCCGGGTTCGTCGACAGTAATCACCGAATCGCCGGGACGAAAATTCCGCACCAAAGCCCCTGCAGACAGTTCATTCACCTCCGCTTCGGTCAACCCGGCAAAAAAGGGCACTTTTGCAAGAATGGACTGCCGAACAACCTCTTGAGAAGGATTTTCAGAGGTGCTGAAATCGTTTAACCGTTGCTGAAACAGCACTGGCTGAAGGGAAACGCCCGCGGACCGAAGAAAAGCCAATACGGACTCCATGACGAAATGTCTTGCCCTAAACCGATTGGACTGTGGCGGCAGCCAAAAGAAAATACTGAAAGACCCGATCCCCCGAGTGACCGTCGTCAAACGCACATAAGGTCCCGGAACTTCAGATATAAAGCCCAATTGGGCTGCATGTTCGGCACCGTTTTTTAAAATTGCTAAAATACGAAGATGGTCGGTTAATAACGGGATTTCAAGCTTTGCAACAAATTCCGTTCCTGGCGTTGGTCTTGAGAAATTCTTGACCACCATGTGCGCAAATTCGCTATTTGGAATCATGATCGCGTTATTGGCATAATCTAAAAGGATGGTATATCTCCAATCAAATTCACCGAGCTTTGCTACGTAATCCACCCCTCGATATGAAATTTCAAGCCAATCATCAGGCGAAAGATTTTCATCTAAGTGCAAAGCGATGCCATAGAAAATATCAGATACCAAACCGCGCAATGCGAATCCCAAAACCAGACTAAAAATACCCGAAGCAGCCAGAACGGTTTCCACTGACTGCCCAAAAACCAAGCGCAAACCCAGAGAAAGAAAAACCACGTAAATCAGGGCCTGCAAGAAATACAGCGCGATCTTGGGCGTCCTCTTGCGCCCACCCGACTGCCCTTGACCGCTCAGAGAGGCCCGCATCAAGCGGTCGCCGAGAAAGGCAAAACCAATAAACTGGACAAACGCAAAGACGTTTCGGGAATTCAGACCTTCAAACGGCTGAATCAGCGCAGACTCCCAACCGAACAACGTATTGAGGAGATTTAAAGAAATACCCGATAAGACGACATTGAAGATAATCGCGCCAATGAGTCTCTGATCCAGTCTGCGACCCCATTGACCGAGCCGATTACTCTGCATAACACCTTCCTAACGAGCCCCTGGATGAACCCTTGACGACAACGCAGGGGTCGGGTACGGTTCGCCGGAGCAAACCCAATTTTGAAATTATGGAACGCAAATTAACCACCATCCTCTTTGCTTCTGTCGATGGCTACCAACAATTGCTCGACATTGACGAAGATCGGGCAATCGATTTGGTCCATGAATTCAAAGAGGTTTATACCAAAGTTCTCAACGATTACCGGGGCCGGGTCGTTAGCAAAACAGCAAACGAAGTGATGTTTGAATTTCAGAGCCCCGTGAATGCCGCGAAATTCGGAATACTCTGCCAAAAAACGCTCCACGAACGTAACCTCGAGCTTTCCACGGAACAGCCCTTGTTGGTCAGAATGGCAATCAATGTCGGGGACGTAATTTTTGACGGCAACGATTTAATGGGCTCTGCGATTAATTTGGCCAACCAGATCGGCCGAATCTCAGACCCCGGGGGAGTTTGGGTTTCGGGCATTGTGCACAACGAAATCTACAACAAAGTCGGGGAACACGCATTCACAGACCTTGGAGAACAATCGGTCGAGATGGTTCGAATGCCAGTTCGGATCTATGCCCTGGATTTACCGGGGGTCGTGCACGTCACCGAGAGAGCTGCCAGACCCCGCGAGACCACCCGGCCACCTAAGGTTGTCCAGGGGACTGCGTCGACCGTCGTGCCCGACGAGTCGTCGGGCGTTACCGCTCGTCAAGCGCAACCCGCGGCGGCCGGTCCACGAAGCAATCGCGAGCTCATCGCTTTGGTGATGCGCGACCGGGAGGCTGCGACTATTTCGGTCACCTCCGCGCATCGAATCTTGATCACCGGCAACTTCGAGCTGGCAGCGCGCGTCTTTATGGCGCGAGTGGTGCGGAAGAAAGATTTTTCATCCATGGTCGAGTTGCTCGGCATGGCCCGTAATAAGACCATTCCGGACCGTCTTCGTCCAGAGGCTGGCGCGGTATTCGAGTCGTACTCAGAATCCCTGTTGAGTCACAAGAACATGGCCTTGGTCGGACAGTTATTTAGCGACGGACTCTTTGGCTCCGACAAGCGCAAGGCTGCCTTCACGATCTGGCGCATCGCGGCCCGCAAGGACATCGGGGCCATGCGCCTTCTAGGTTGCTCGCTGCTTGAGCAGCCTCAACCCACCGAGGAACAAACGACCGAAGCGCTGGTGTTGCTGGAACAAGCCGCGCGCCGACAGGACGCAAAAGCGGCGCTGCGTCTTGGCGCCTACTATGCCAACCCGCTCATTTTGAGCCAGCATAAGACCGAGGCATTCCAGTGGTATTGGCTGGCGCGCCACCTGAAGGAATCAACCGCCCAGGCAGAACTCGAATTACTGGCCAAGACGATCCGCAAAGACGAATTCCCTTCGATGAAGATTATTGCGGATGCCCTGGTCGAGGAAGTGGAGTGGAATTCCCGCTACAACTTCTAGATCGACTTGGCTTTCCCCTTCGGCATGATTGCCGTGGTCACTGTCGATCGAATCGGTTCACTTTGAGGCGTCTTGACCGCCGTGTGGTCTTGTTTGGGCTTTTTCGCTTCTTTGTTGCTCTTGCGATTCTTTGACATGGGGTTTCCTAGCTGGGTAAGAGTTGAGCCTGCACCAACGCAGTACGAATCCGGGCGATTTCAGCGGCGCTGATTTTCATGAGCGGCGGCCTGACCACCGCACGAGGAAGCTTGCCAAGCAGCACCAGGGCTTCTTTCATCCGGTTGTGCATATCGACCCAAGGATCGGTGTAGAACACCTCGGCGGTTGGGGAAATGCGGTTTGAGAGCGACTGGGCAAGCGGCAAGTTGCCTGCCTGCACGGCCGCAAACAGTTCAGCCTGAAGCGCAGCAATCACGGATCCGCTGCCCGAAAGCAAGCCATGACAACCGAGTACCAGCGAGCTCAGCAACCAAGCGCTGTGGGTCGACAACACATTGACCGCGGGGTTCAACCCCTGCAGCACACGGATCTGGCGCTCATGCAGTTGCGGGTTCGCTGACCAGTCCTTGATCGCACGCAGCGTCGGAACTTGCTCAACGATCTGGAGCAGGGTCGCCATCGGATAGCCCTGCCCAGTGGCAAGCGGATACTGGAACAAGATGAGGGGCAGGGGCGAGACCTCCGCGATGCGCTTGAAGTGCTCAACCGCCATTTCCGGACGCTGACCAAAAGTCGTAATTCCGGAGGGGAAAACCAAGAGGGCCGAGGCGCCTCCCTCGGTCGCCATCTTGGCAATCTCCTGGGCCTGAAAAGAACCATCCGCGTAGATCCCATGAACCACGGGCAGCCGATCGCCGACCTCTTCCATGGTCAGTTCCAGAATGCGACGTTGCTCCTCGAAAGTGCACGATCCGACTTCTGAGGCATGCGCGTTAATGGTGATCGCACTGATCCCTGGGGTCTTGGCGACGTCACGGACATGCGTCCGATAACTCGCCTCATCAATGCTGAAATCATCAAAAAAAGGCAGCAACAAGGCGGGGATGACGCCGTGGGGGACAAACATGATCGGTTTCCGTAATTGATGGCAACTGGCCGCAGTGAGCGGTACCATTGTAGGTGCTTCGGCACCGCATTTGCGCTGATTAATGGCACCGCCCCCAACCCGTCGAGCCCTTTCCGGCCAAGCCTTTGGCACCTTGCTCCTGATCGCGCTGATGATGGGAGCTAACCACGTCGCCGCGCGCTTTGCGTTCAATGACGGGGTCGATGTCGCGACAGCAGTGACCTTTCGCAGCGGCATCACCGCGATTGTGGTCGCTGTTCTACTCAAACTCCAGAACGTTCCCCTGCGAATTGCAGCCCGCCACCGCAAGGTCCTGCCTGCCATCGCCTTACTCGTGGCTGTCCAGAGCCTTTGTCTTTATGCCGCTGTCGCGCGCCTGCCCGTGGCTCTCGCGCTCCTGGCTTTTAACACCTATCCGCTCTGGACCGCGCTCTGGTCGGCTCTGATCTACCGCCAGCGCGCCGAACCGATGGTCTTGAAAGCGATGCCGATCCTTTTGCTCGGACTGGCACTGGCGCTCGACGTTTTCGGGGCTGCCTCAGGACTCGGTGCAGCGGCCCACTGGAATACGATCGGCGCTGGTGTAGCGTTCGCGCTGACGGCAGCGGCGACCTTTGGTTTGGTTCTGATCCTGACCCAGCATGAGGCAGCGGACGTCGATGGACGGCTTCGCACCGGCACGACGATGAGCATGGTGGCCCTGATTGCGGGTGGAGCTGCGCTGGCCCAGGGCGGATTTCACCTTCCACAGAGCCCAAGCGGCTGGTACGGGCTCGGCGGCCTCACCTTCCTGTACGGGACTGCCTTCACCATCATGTTCACTCTCTTGCCCCGTTTGGGGGTGGTTGGCAACTCGGCGATCATGAACGTTGAACCCGTCTTCGCGCTGGTCATGGCCTGGATGCTCTTGGGGCAGACCATTGAGCCGGTCCAGGTCGCAGGTGCCCTGATTGTCGTCGTCACCGTCATGATCCTGGGCCTAAGGCGCTCCGGGTGACAGCACTTCCAACCGCACTTCCAACCGCACTTCCCGTAAGATTCCGACTCCAGTCTCGACACAGCAGCACGGCATTCATTTCTTCACTGCCCGATCAAACTGCGGATTCCAAAATGCACACCCCATTGCACAGTCTCGCGAATCGTTCATTGAAACGTTTTTTCCAGACGCTCTTCGTTGGAGCGCTGGCCCTCCTAAGCTCAATGGCGTTTGCCCTCCCGGCGCCCAAAGACATTGAACAGGCGGTGCAGGCCGGCAATTATCAACAGGCTGAGACCTTGGTGCGGGAAGTCCTGCGCGAAAAGCCTGAAAGCGCCAAGGCCCACTATGAACTCGGGCAAATTTTGGCTCGCCAGTCGCGCTTGCCCGAAGCACACAAAGAACTCGTCAGGGCCCAGGAAATCGACCCGGCGTTGAAATTCACCAACAAGCCGGAAAAGTTTCGCGATCTCTTCGAACGCACTGGCGCGCCCGGGGCCGGCGTCACTGTGTCGTCTGGCCTGCACAGCGCTCCGATTTCGAATTCGTCCGCTAACACCTCCGCAAATCCATCTACGAGTCAGCCCTCGACCAATTCGCAACGCCCAACCGCTGCTGAAGGCATCGGCAGTTCGATCCCGATGTCGTATGTCTGGATTGGTCTAATTTTCGTCGGTATCCTAGCTTTTCTCCTGGTCCGGAATGCCCGCAATTCGTCGCAAGCTCAGCCCACCGCGGCGTATGGAAATGCCCTGGCAACCGCCGGCGTTCCGCAGCGCGGATTTGGTGGACAACCCGGCGGCTTTGGTGGGCAACCCGGATATGGTGGCTACGGCCCAGGCGCTCCCAATAGTGGCCCAGGCGCCATGACGGGTGCGGTGGTGGGTGGCCTGGCCGGTGTCGCCGCAGGCTACGCGCTCTCAAAAGCGCTCGAAGGCGATCATCACGACACCAGTCAGCATTCGCTCCAAAACCCCGCATCCGACCAATTTCAACCCCTGTCATCGGGACCGAGTCAGGATTTCGGCACCTTCGATTCAGGATCGGGCGACGGTTGGGATAGCGGCGGGGACAGTTCCGGGGGTGACAGCCCCGGCGGAGGCGGCGACGACTGGTGATTGACCCACCCCGACCTCGAGTCCTGATCATCGGCGGAGGCTTCGGGGGACTTGAAGCCGCCAAGGCGCTAGCGAAAGCGCCTGTTGATATCACCCTGGTCGACAAGACCAATCACCATCTTTTTCAGCCACTGCTATATCAGGTGGCAACGGCAGGATTGGCTGCACCAGCCATCGCAGCGCCGATCCGGAGTCTGTTTCGAAGCCAGCGCAATCTGACGACTTTGCTTGCCGAGGTCGTTCAGATTGATGCCCCGAGCCAACGGGTCCTGCTTTCTGATGGATCCTCGCTGCTTTTCGATCACCTGATCGTCGCCGCTGGCGCCACGCACAGTTACTTTGGCCATGACGAGTGGGAGCAACATGCCCCCGGGCTCAAAACCCTCGAAGATGCGTTCGAAATCCGCCGACGCGTGCTGTTTGCATTCGAGTCCGCCGAAAAGGAGCCCGACCCGGAGCGGCGCAAGATCTGGCTAACGCTCTGTGTGGTCGGCGCCGGTCCCACCGGCGTCGAGATGGCGGGCGCATTCGCGGAAATTGCCCGTCAGACCTTGATCGGCGAGTTCCGACGGATCGACCCCCATCACGCCAGAATCCTTCTGCTCGAAGGTGGGCCGCGGGTCCTTCAGGCGATGCCACCTGATTTGAGCGCAAAAGCCCTGACACAACTTCAAAAGCTCGGGGTGGAAGTCCGGCTAAATTCGATTGTCACCGATCTGGACGCCAATGGATTGCAAGTCCGCGGTCCGGCCTCTGCCGGTGTCGCCGGTGAAATTTCTTACCATATCGGTAGTAAATGCGTGGTCTGGGCCGCTGGCGTCGCCGCTTCGCCACTGGGCAAACAATTGGCGTTGAGCACCGGCTGCACCGTCGATCGCGCGGGACGAGTTGTCGTCGAACCCGACCTGAGCGTGGCCGGCTTTTCGAATATCAGCGTGATCGGCGACCTCGCCGCCGCGCTTAGTTATCACCCTGGTGGCCCCCCCACAGCGGTTCCCGGTGTGTCACCCGGTGCGAAGCAGATGGGGCGCGCGGCCGCACGTAACGTATTGCATCGGATCGCCCAAACAACAACGACCCCGTTTGTTTATCAGGATCACGGCAATCTGGCGACGATCGGCCATAACGCAGCGGTGGTTGATCTCAGTACGCCGGCCGGGGCCCTCCGATTCTCGGGTCGGTGGGCGTGGTGGTTTTGGCTCCTCGCCCATATCTATTTCCTGATCGGATTTCGCAACCGCCTCGTCGTGATGCTGGACTGGGGCGCCGCCTATCTGAGCTTTAGTCGCAATGCCCGGGTGGTCGCTGGCACCCTGCAAAATCACACCCACAGCGGCGAAAGCTGATTCACGCCGCGATCAGCCCTGCCGGAAGGCTGCAAGGATGAGGCTGGCCGCTCCACCGAGCCAGGTCAGGACATAGATCACCTGCGACAGCAAAAACGCCGGGCGCCGCGAGGTCGGATCTGACGCATAGGCCAACGCATACCAGACCCGCGCAGCGATCCAGATTCCACCAAGTGCCCCAGCCAGCGGGTCGCTCCAGCCAAACGCACAGATCCAAAGAGCGGGCAGGAAAACGATAGCGCCCTCCTGCGTATTCATCTGAATCCGATAGGCCCGCTTAAACGGCTCATCCCGGTGGGGATCGCCAGGTTCAACGGACGTCATTTCCGGCGCCTTGATCCCAAGGCGAAGACGCTGCCAGCCGACCCAGCCAGCCGCACAACTCAGGAGGAGCGCCACCCCGAGCGTCATGGTGCACGCCCAGGGGTAGGTGAACGCCATCAAACTTGGTCGAGTCCTTATTGAACCCGAGATTGAGCGCGCTCGAGCGCCTTGGCTGGATGCATCAGGGTCCGACGCCCGTCGGTGGTCCTCTCAGCGGTCTCCCGAATCAGTGCAATCACTTGAGTCGGCGTGAGCGAAGGCTTCACCGCCAGCAGTTTGGCCGCCAGATTGGCCACATTGGGTGAGGCCATCGAAGTTCCCGACAGGGCAACCCGCATGCCACCCGGCAAGAAACTGTCGACCTGATAGCCGTTCGCATGAACAACCACGGTCGGGCCGTAGCTGGTGAATGAGGCTTCATCGCCCGCCCGGTCGACTGCGCCCACGGTGAGGAGGTTGGGGGCGATGATGCTCGATGGAATCGACTCGTCAAAAGTGGCATCCGAATCGCTGTTACCAGCCGCGGTAATAAAGAGAATTTCCGGCGCGCGGGCGAACACTTGCGCCAATCCTTTTTTCTCGATCTCGAAGAGCTGGCGGGCTAGCGCTTTCCTGCCCTCCGTCGAACCCCCGAGGCCGCACTTCTCCAGACCGTCTTCCACGCTCTTGACGTCCCCACCCCAACTCATATTGACCACGCGAACTTTATTTTTCTTAAAAAAATTCAAATATTCGGCATAAGTGGCCGCGGTTCGCTTCGAGAGCTCGACACTGGGGCAAGGATCAGGCTGAAGTTTGTAATCAAACGAAATCCGCGCATTCAGCAGTCTGACCCACGGATTGCCCTCCACAGTGATCCCAGCGACGTGGGTGCCGTGCACGTAATTGCCAACCAAACCCAGGGCTTCAACCGCTTCCTTGAATTCAGCTGGTTTGAGCGTCGAAAAGTAGCGCTTGACCTCGCCAGCCTCGGCGCTGTCGACGTTGGCCTGCATGTCAGAAAATCCCTTCGTGCGGGCAAGCATCAACGGCAACTGTGGGGTCATCGTCGAGGGGATCGGGTACAACGCACTCTTGGCGGGCTTCGCGAACAGGTCAAAAGCGATACTCGCCGGTTGGCCGTTGGCGCCCTTTCGAACTTGCCCACCGAACAACGGAAAATCGACGCCGCTGTCCCACACTGCGACGTTGACGGCCCGGTAAGGGCCACTGGCCGGTAGCGTCACCGAACGTGCTGCCCAGATGTCCTGCTTCTCGACTTTGTGTTGATTCAGGTATTCACCATAGACCGCAACCAAGGTGGATTTGAGAGGGAGTGCCGTCTCCAATGCAAAGCGGGCGTTAATCAAGCGCGGGGCGAGATCAGAACTCAGGCTTCCGGTCTTTTTTAAGGTGGGCTCGAGAACGTTCAGCACGCCACCCAAAATCAAACTCTCGCTGATGAGTTCAGCGCTGGCCTTGAATTCGCGGATTTCGTTGCCAACGACTTCAAATGGCAATGATTTCAGTTCCTGCCGCAGTGCTGCCGCGACCGCAGCGACATAGGCCGGGCTATTCACCGACCCAGTTGACTGAGCTGCCGACACCATCGCCCGCAGCCGCATGCCTGACAAGAGCTTCAGTGCAGGTTTGTCTTCGAGCGCCCGGATCGTCTCGGCACCCGCCAGGGCCGCGGCATAGTTGCCCGCGAGGAAATCCAGCTGCATCAACACGGCGCGCAGATTCTGCACCGCTGACTTGTCGGCGATGTCGTAACGCGCCAGCGTCGATTCAGCATCAGCACGGATCGCTTGGGTGACGCGCACGAAGGTCGCCTGATCACGGACCACCTTTTCCAGGGAGTCCGTGATCGCATAGCTGAAGGTCGGCAAATCCGCGGCCTTATCGATCCGCTTCAGGTCAGCTGCGACGGCAGACGCTGGCGCCATCAGGCTCAGCGAGGTCACCGCCGGGATCAATGTGACCGCCGGGGTGGCCGTGATTGCCATGACCGATGCGATCGACGTGATCGACGTGCGGTTGATGAGGGCTAACCCTCGGGTAACCGTTGATAAACGATTAAAAATATTCGACATCAGTACGCTCCAAAAAAAACGCGCTCAGCGGCGAGTCTGGGTTGAGCCCAGATGCATCCCTGCGTCGAGCTGTAACAATTCCCCGGTCATCGTGCGCGCACTGGTGATGAGCCACACAATGGCCTCGGCGACATCCTCCGGACTGCTGGCCTGACCAAGCGGGGTCGCCTGCTCGTTCGCCGCCTTGATCTTGTCGTATTGCTCCTGACCCACCCCGTCAACGAACCATCGGGTGGTGATCAGCCCTGGACACACGGCATTGACCCGAACCTCGGGCGCCATTGCCCGCGCCAGATGAAGCGTCAATGCGTTGATAGCTCCCTTGGATGCAACATAGGCCACTGAAGAACCGATCCCCAGTGAGCCCGCTACCGATGACACATTCACGATCGCGCCCCGTGACTCGCGCAGATGCGGCGCACACGCTCGAATCATCTGAAAGGCCCCCACGGTGTTGACGCCGAGGATGCGCTGAAATGTCTCGGCGTCCTGCGCGTCCCAATTGCTCGGGCCCGCAAAACTGGTGATGCCCGCGTTGTTGACCAGCGCATCGATCCGGCCCCATTGACGAATCGCTGCTTCGGTCATGGCCTTGCAATCCGTATCCTGAGCGACGTCCGCCCGCACTAAGAGGGTCTCGGCTCCGGCCCGCTCACAGGCCAGTTGCGACTGACGCGCCTCGGATTCGCTTCGCGAGTAATTGATCACTACGCGCCACCCGCATTGCGCGAACATCAGCGCAGTCGCGGCACCGACGCCCGTCCCTGAGCCCGTAATTAAGGCCACTTTGGGTCCCTGCGCTGTCATTGCTGGTTCTTGTACCGTCTGATTCGTCATCCCAATTAGCTCTGTGGGGTGCTTGTTGAACGCTTGCCCGTGAAGTACTCAGGTTGGAGTTGCGCAACCACTTCGCCGTCCGACGCCCAGGCAATGCAGCCATCGATAAAGAAAGGGCGACCGCCCAGTTGGATCCGATCAGGTCGCCGCGTTTCGCCGTCTGGCGTCCAACCCCCGATCGTCTGAAACGCTACCGTGGCCATCGGAAACAGGAGCTCCCGCACGTGAGTACAGCCGCGGGTTTGTCCGACCGCAACTTGCACGGCTTGACGCCAGCCGCTCCCAATCGCAGCTCCGACCAGCGCGCTGAAATTAGGCTTGGCGGTCTGACAGGTTGGGTATGGCGCTGCGGGCATTGAAACCTCAATGGCGCGCACCACCATGTCGTCACCCAGGGTCAGCCGGACCCACATCTCGTGCACATGAGACCCCGCAGGGCGAGGGCCGCGATAGGCTTCCGTATAGTCATAGGACTTGGTATCGACCATCCGGGCTTCGATATCGTAGAGACCATCATCACGCCGAAAACCATCACAAACAATGGTTCGGGTATGGAGCGGCTGGCGGGCGACGGGCGACGAGAGGCTCATAGCAGCGTGCATCAACGAATAAGTAATCTTACATTGTGGACCATGACCACAGACTCGTGGCCCACTCCACTTGGCGCTGCCCCCGAGTCGCTGTCATGATTGTGGAAACTGGAGACAAAACCAATGAAGACCAACAACGCCCCTCGGTGGGCTCCGATCGCACTGAATGCCCTGATTGCCTCAGCTCTTTGTTTGTTAGGAGGTCAGGCGCAAAGCCAGCAAACGCCGGATGGGCGGCGGTTCAAACTGATCCCGCTCGAAGAAATGACGCCCGCCCAACGAGAATTAGCCGAAAGTATCCGCTCGGGACCACGGGCCAACGTGGCTGGCTCAGCCGCCACGGCGGGGACAACCCCGGGGAGCCCATTTAGCGTCTTTCTGCGTAGCCCCGAAGTCGGCGAACACTTGCAACGCGTCGGTTCTTACATACGGTTCAAGAGTTCGCTTGGATTCAAGCTCAATGAACTAGCGATCCTGATCACGGCCCGGTACTGGAACGCGCAGTACGAATGGTTCGCTCACCACCGTCTGGCACTTCAAGCCGGCCTCGACCCGCAAATCGCGCAGTCGATTGCGCAGGGGCAACGCCCGGCCAATATGCCGCGCGATGAGGCGCTCATTTATGATTTTTGTACCGAACTGCATCAGCAAAAGATCGTCAGTGACACGACCTATCAGGCCGCGCTTGAGCGGTTTGGCGAGCAGGGCATGATGGATCTGATCGCAGTCAACGGCTATTACACGCTCGTGGCGATGGTGCTAAACGTAGACCGCACCCCAATACCAAACGGCGGCCCATTGCCACTTGCGCCACTTGCGCCGCTCTTTCGTTGAGTTTGGACTGCGGCTGGATTGATTACGATCAAGCGGCCTTGCGTCGCTGATCCAGAATCTCTTTGAGCCGATCGGCACAGTAGGTTGCAGCGAATGCCTGCGGTTTGACCATCGGGAACACATTGCACGTGCCGCGGATGTAGCCAATCGCTTCATCGACGACGCAAGAACTTCCGTACATCTGGTTGGGATTGATGTCGAGATGCACTTCGACGTGCCGATTTTCCAGGACATCGGCGAGCTTCAGGTAGAGATCCGCGACCTTGTAGACCTCAGTCATCAGGCGCAAGCGGGGGCTGCGGCGCGATTTGTCGTAGTCGCGTTCGCGCTGCACTTCACCAAAAATCTTGCAGCCGTTTCGGGCATTGATATGAATCACGATCGCGAGCGTGAATTCTGCGTACCACTGCTTGCCGATCAGGACGCGCTCAGAATCGCAGCCTAG
>RFVZ01000320.1 GCA_009922405.1 Betaproteobacteria bacterium | reverse complement strand
TCACCCAGATTCATGGGGACTCGAAGGGCGTTGTTTTTCCAGTTGCGGTGCGCTCGTCGGCGACTGCCGAAGATCTGCCAGACGCTTCATTTGCCGGTCAGCAAGAGACCTTTTTGAATGTAGTGGGTATCGACGAGGTTCTACACAAGATCCGCGAGGTTTTTGCATCGCTCTACAACGATCGCGCCATCTCGTATCGTGTCCATAAGGGCTACGCTGAGATGCCCATTGCACTGTCAGCAGGCATTCAGCGCATGGTTCGAAGTGACCTCAGCGCCTCTGGCGTGATGTTTACGCTAGACACTGAATCCGGATTCAGGGACGTCATTTTTATCACCTCAAGCTATGGCCTCGGTGAAACCGTGGTCCAGGGCGCCGTGAATCCAGATGAGTTCACCGTCAGCAAACCCATCCTTGCGCGCGGCCAATCGAGTATTGTTCGGCGAAATTTAGGGTCGAAGCTGATCCAGATGGTTTTCCAGGAAGAGGGCACCCGCGTGTGTGACGTGCCGATCGAACTGCGCAATCGATACTCGTTGAGTGATCAAGAGGTCATTGAGCTCGCGCAGCATGCGGTCGTGATCGAACGTCATTACGGTCGTCCGATGGACATCGAGTGGGGTCGCGACGGTCTCGATGGGCAGCTCTACATTCTTCAGGCCCGGCCGGAGACAGTCAAGAGTCAGTCGATCGGACAGGTCCAACAGCGCTTCCGGCTCAAGGGAACTTCAGCCATCCTGGCTACCGGGCGCGCCATTGGCCAAAAGGTCGGTGCCGGTGCGGTGCGAGTGGTTGCGGACCCGTCTGAAATGAGCCGTGTTCAACCCGGCGACGTATTGGTGACGGACATGACCGACCCCAATTGGGAACCAGTGATGAAGAGGGCCGCCGCAATCGTCACGAATCGAGGCGGGCGGACTTGCCATGCGGCCATCATTGCGCGTGAACTTGGGATCCCTGCCGTGGTCGGTTGCGGCAATGCTACGGATTGTCTGTCCGATGGGCTGCTCGTCACTGTCTCCTGCGCGGAAGGCGATACCGGACATGTGTATGACGGCTTGCTCGAGACTGAAGTAACCGAGGTGGCGACCGGTGAAATGCCGGTTCCTCCAGTCAAAGTCATGATGAACGTCGGCAATCCTCAGTTGGCCTTTGAGTTTGCGCAGTTGCCGAACGCCGGGGTTGGTCTGGCCCGGTTAGAGTTCATTATCAACAACAATATTGGGATTCACCCGAAAGCGATTCTCGACTATCCCAACGTGGATGCAGAACTCAAGAAGGCGGTCGAATCCGTGGCGCGCGGTCATGCGAATCCCCGGACATTTTTCGTCGACAAGGTGACTGAAGGCGTGGCGACGATTGCGGCTGCATTCTGGCCGCACCCCGTAATCGTACGTCTATCTGACTTTAAATCCAATGAATACCGAAAACTGATCGGCGGCAACCGGTACGAGCCCGAGGAAGAGAATCCGATGCTCGGGTTCCGCGGCGCAGCGCGCTATTTATCACCTGATTTTGCGGCGTGCTTCGCGATGGAGTGCGAGGCGATTCTGCGGGTACGTCAAGAAATGGGTTTGACCAATGTCGAACTCATGGTGCCGTTTGTGCGTACAGTCAGCGAGGCGCGGCGTGTCGTCGAACTTTTGGCCGCGCGTGGCCTCAAGCGCGGATCGGGTGCTGATGCAACGGGACAGAGCGGTTTGAGGCTCATCATGATGTGCGAATTGCCATCCAATGCGCTATTGGCCGAGGACTTTCTCGAATATTTCGACGGATTCTCAATCGGATCCAACGACCTGACACAACTCACGCTGGGGCTCGACCGGGACTCGGGGCTCGTCGCCGAAGGCTTCGACGAGCGAGATCCGGCAGTGAAGATCCTGCTAGAGCGCGCAATTGGCGCGTGCCGGGCTGCGGGTAAATACGTCGGGATCTGCGGCCAGGGGCCGTCCGACCATCCAGATCTTGCTGAGTGGCTGGTCGATCAAGGGATTGAGTCGATTTCGCTCAATCCCGACACTGTGATCCCGACCTGGAATCGACTCAGCGGCCCAGGCCGCTGAGCGCCCGCGCACGCGAAGCGTTTATCGAACGACGGCGATCTTCTCCTTTTGACCTTTCTTATAGGTGAAGAGGGTGAGGGTGCCGTCTTTGATGTCACCCTTCGCGTCAAACGCGATGGTCCCAGTGACGCCCGTCATGCTGATTTTGGCGAGTTCGGGAAGGTATTTCGCCGGATCGGCAGAATTAGCCTTCTGCATTGCTGACGCCATCACCATCGTGGCGTCATAAACGTAGGGCGCGTAGATCTGAACCTCGGCGTTGTATTTCTGCTTGAAACGGGCCTGCCAGACCCGGATAGTTTCCGGAACGGTTGTGATTCGGGTTCCGAATGCATTAAAATTGCCTCACATTTCCTACACCGACTGATGCGCTACTGGCTGCTGAAATCCGAACCCGATGTCTACCCCCTTAGCCGGCTCGAAACCGAGGGACAGACTTTCTGGGACGGCGTCCGGAACTTCCAGGCCCGAAACAACCTGAAGGAAATGAAAGAAGGCGACCTTTGCCTCTTCTACCACAGCAATGAAGGCAGGGAAATTGCCGGCCTCGCCCGGGTGGTGCGCGAGTGGTACCCCGACCCCACGCATTCAGACGACACCTGGGTAGCGGTGGATGTAGGCTATGAGGAAACCTTCCCCCGGCCGCTGGGCCTGGCCGAAATAAAGAGCCACC
>RFVZ01000319.1 GCA_009922405.1 Betaproteobacteria bacterium | reverse complement strand
CATGTCACCGTCGAACTGGGCCGCGCAAAGATGCAGATTCGTAACCTGCTTTCCCTGACCTACGGCTCTGTGATCGAACTCGACATCATGGCGGGCGAACCCCTTGATGTAATGGTTAACAACTGCCTTATCGCTCAAGGTGAAGTCGTCATCGTGAATGACCGTTACGGTATTCGTCTGACCGATATCGTTACGCCAACCGAGCGCTTACGCAAACTGAACCGATGATTCGAGCGCGGTCGGCGGTCCCCGCGGCGTCGCCGACGGTTGGGCTGACGATTGCGCGTAAGCTTGGTTCCGTGCCTTTCTCTCTGATTGCCCTGGTGCTGTTTCCGCTGACGGCAAGCGCCGGCGACGAGGTTCCGGCTGCATTACGGTTTTTTAATAACGCGCTTTTTTTGGCAGTGATCGCGGTACTGGGTTTCGCGGTCTGGTGGTTGCGGCGCCGATTACAGCCCGGCGCATCCCGGGGGTCTGGGGCGCGGGTTATTCCGGTCGCGATGTTGGGTACCCGCGAGCGAATTGCAGTCGTCGAGTTTGAAGGGCGCCGACTACTGGTTGGCGTGACCCCGCAGCAGATTACGATGTTGTGTGAACTGGACCGATCCAGCTTTGCGGCGGCGCAATCGACAGTACAGCCAGCCGACTCAGTCATCTGAATTTATGTTCAACGCGCGTTCTACCACTGCCTTGTTGTTGATGCTTCTCCTGCTGGTGGGCCTCGGTGTTTGGGTCGACCCAGTCTGGTCGCAATCGCCTAACTTGGGCTCGAGCGTGGCATCAAGTGGGGCGATTCAGTCGATTCCATTATTTACGGCGACGCCCGCCGCCGGCGGGACGACCAACTACAGCGTGCCGGTTCAAACGCTTCTTGTTTTCACCGCGCTCAGTCTTTTGCCTGCCGCCTTGTTGTTGCTGACGAGCTTCACCCGAATCATCATCGTATTTTCGTTGTTGCGTCAGGCGCTGGGTTTGCAGGGCGTGCCGCCCAATCAGGTGTTGGTCGGGATCTCGCTGATTTTGACGTTTTTCATCATGCGACCCACGCTCGAAGAAACGTATGAGCGGGGTTGGGTGCCCTACACCGAGAAGCGCCTTGATTTTGTGCAGGCCGTGCAGCAGGGCTCTGAGCCGATCCGCAAGTTCATGATGCGCAATACGCGAGAGGACGATCTCGCGGTCTTTTCACGTTTGTCCAAGACTGAGGTGGTGTCTCGCGAAGCCATCCCATTTTCGGTTCTTGTGCCAGCCTTTGTGACCAGTGAGCTCAAAACAGCGTTCATGATCGGGTTTGTCATCTACTTGCCCTTCATCATCATTGACTTTGCGGTGGCGGCTATTTTGACGGCGATGGGGATGGTGATGGTGTCGCCCATGATGTTCACGCTGCCGCTTAAGTTGGTCGTATTCGTGCTTGCTGACGGATGGACGATGTTAGCGACCTCGCTCGTCGCGAGCTTTGATGTTCGTTAAAGGGCGCCGTCAACTATGGATTTAGCCGGCGTCGTCGAAATCGCAAACGGGGCGATCGAGGCAATGATCGCGCTGCTCGCCCCGGCCTTGTTGGTCATCCTGGTGCTCGGTCTGCTGTTGGGTATTTTGCAAGCCGCGACCCAGGTCAATGAATCTGCGGTCGCTTTTGTGCCAAAGGTTCTCGCACTGTTGGTGTTCTTTATGCTCGCAGGGCCTTTGCTTCTTCGATCGCTGGTGGATTACACCCGCTCAATTATTGAGCGCATCCCGAGTTTGATCGGCTGAGTTGCCCCGAGAGCGAGCGGCGAGCCATGCTTAACTTCTCTGAAATTGCCCTGATGGGTTTCGCTCAGACGTTGACTGTTGCGCTTGTCCGCCTGTCTGGCTTTTTCCTGACCGCTCCATTGCTGAGTATGCGGGGCGTGCCACGCCGGGCGCGCGCGTTAATTATTCTGGTGCTCGCATTTGTGGTTGCCAGTACCGTTGAATCAACCGCGATGGGCGCGCCCGGGCAGGCGACGATTGCTCAGGTGGCGGCTGAATTTGCCGTCGGAACGCTGATGGGTTTTGCCGTTCGGATGGCTTATCTCGCTTTTGATCTTGCGGGTGAGTTACTAAGTCAACAGGCTGGTTTGAATTTTGCGCAGGCCAATGGTTTAGAACTCGGGTCTCGGGAGTTGCCAATCGGCAGTTTGCTTGGGTTGTTTGCCACGGCGATTGGGTTCGCGACCAATTTGCATTTGGTTTTGATCGAGGCGTTGGTGGAATCCTATCGGGTGGTACCCTTCGGTTCATTGCCAGATGTGGGTCAGCCCGCCGCTCTGATGGCGTTGGTGGCGCATGCTCTTCGCGTCGGCACGCTATTGGCTTTACCTGCTTTGATTTTTTTAATGATTGCCAATATGTTGCAAGCCGCGCTCGGTCGGGCCAGTCCCCAGTTCGGACAGTTTGCAGTTGGATTTTCAGTGACAATCGTTGTTGCCTTGGCCGCGCTGCTCTTGTTATTGCCTGCCCTCGGGGCGCAATATGACGCCGCCGTGCGGCCTGCGTTGGAGTTGATTCGATGGACCCGGTAAAGATGAAGTTCGCGCTGGCACTTTGCTTGTCGTTGGGGTTGGTGGCAGCCGAGCCAACTCTCGCGCAGTCGTTGAGAACCTCCGCTGAACTCTCGGCGACGGTGGATGGGGTTCGCGGGCGCTGTGGCCTCGGGCTGTTGGCCCGCACCACCAGCAATCAAACCTGTCAGAGCTTCAAGGATTACGGCTCG
>RFVZ01000318.1 GCA_009922405.1 Betaproteobacteria bacterium | reverse complement strand
AAACTCCCGAGCGGCGTCCGCATCGACCTTGATCACGCCATCGAGCACCGACATGTGGAGATTCTTCGGAATAAAACCCGCGCCGATGCCCTGAATCGGGTGGGGAGATGGTGCTCCGCCGGAGATCACGGGTGATGCGCTTGGTTCAACAGCATAGACCCTCAGTCGCGGCCAGTGCAGTTTGAGAACCTGCGCGCAACCGGTTAAGTGCCCACCCGTTCCAACTCCAGTAATGATCGCATCGAGCCCCGTGGGGAAATCGGCGAGGATTTCTTGCGCAGTAGTCCTTACATGGACGGCGATGTTGGCCGGATTTTCGAACTGTTGCGGAATCCAGGCACCGGGAATCGCAGCCGCCAATTCTTCGGCACGCGCAATCGCGCCCTTCATGCCCCGTTCGCGAGGCGTGAGCTCAAACCGCGCACCGTAGGCCAACATTAAACGCCTGCGCTCAATCGACATGCTATCGGGCATCACGAGGATCAGCGGGTACCCTTTGACGGCCGCCACCATGGCAAGTCCCACGCCGGTGTTGCCCGAGGTGGGCTCAATGATGGTGCCACCTGGCTTAAGGGCCCCGCTTTGCTCCGCGTCCTCAACCATTGATAAAGCAATCCGATCCTTGATCGACCCGCCCGGATTGCTGCGCTCAGACTTGATCCAAACCTGATGATTCGAGCCGAACAAGCGATTGATGCGGATATGGGGCGTACCGCCAATGGTGTCGAGAATCGTGTTTGCCTTCATCAACGAACTCCTGGTGTCAGGGGTGTGGGCCCCAAGGCGATGCGAGCATCAGTTTATTGGTCTGCGAGAGCAGTAGGGGCCTTAGTTTTCGGGCGAAGTCCATAAACGCCTCGTCTGCAAAAACACCCGCCCAAAAAGCGCGGCGATCCGCATCATCCTCGAATTTCCAAAGATGAATCACTTGATTAATCGCGCCGACGTCGCCGGTGAAGTACCCCACCAGGCGCTCTGGATGGCGTTGGATCGCGGGCCAACCTTCCGTGTTGTACAGTGAAACGACCTCGGCCATTTTGCCGACGACGACGTCGTAAGTTCTGAGTTCGTAGATTGCCATTCGTTCGGTCTCCTTGATGTCGCCAGTTTATGCCATGGGACCCCTTTCAAGCACATGAATCTGATCGAACAAGCCGTCGCCTATTCGACCTCTCACGAGATCAACTGGCCTCGCGATCCGCTCGAAAATCCCGCCGCTTGGGGCGTCCATCAGGCTGACCCGCCACCGTGGAATCAACTCCTGGGGCCGGTCCACGCGAGGGCGGGAGTTTCGGGAATGATCCTGCGCGAGGGCAAGGTTCGGCACAGCTGGGGCGACACCAACCGGGCCGATCTGACCTTCAGCGTTGCCAAGACCTATCTTGGGCTCCTGGCCGGTGTTGCGCACGGCCGTGGTCTGCTGCCCGACCCCAACGAACCCATCGCGCGGCGCCTCCCCGGCATCGGTTTTGATACGCCGCATAATCAAGCGATCACCTGGTCGCATTTGATGAGCCAGACGAGTGAATGGGAAGGCAATTGCCTGGGGGTGCCCGACCAGGTCGAACGCTACCGATATGTGTCCCATGACCCACGCGGCATCCTGGGCATCAAGGGGTCACTGCGCCCCTTGCAAGCCCCTGGAAATTATTGGGAATACAACGATGTCAGGATCAATCAACTTTCTCTGGCCTTGTTGCATCTCTTTGGCCGAGCACTTCCCGAGGTCTTCCGGGAAACAATCCTGAGCCCGATCGGAGCCACAGGCCCCTTTAGTTGGGAAGGCTATGACAATGCCTGGGTCGATCTTCCCGCCACACCTGGCAGGGCGGCATGCCGAGTTCGTTCGGTACCTGGGGGCACGCACTGGGGCGGCGGCGTCTCAATCAGTACGCACGATCAGGCGTTGATCGGCGAACTCATGCGCCGGGATGGTCAATGGTTGGTGGACGGCAAGGAAACCAGCGTGATCCCCGCAAGCTGGGTCCGCCGGATGAGCGCCCCCTGCGCATTGGCGCCTTTTTACGGCTGGTTAACCTGGCTCAATCCGGACGGCAAGACCTTCCCGGGGGCGAGCGCGGAAAGTGTGTTGATGGTCGGCGCGGGCGGAAATTACGTTTGGGTGGAACCCAAATACCGGGCCGTTATCGTCGTCCGGTGGCTCGAACCCGCCCGCTTCTCAAGCTTCGCGAGCCAGGTGAGTCGGGCGCTCGAGGAATCGGCCTAAGCGCCCTGAGCGTCCTGAGCGTCCACACTCGAACTGATCAGGACTCATTCGGCCTTAGCACCCGAAGCTCGCACAATCGGTCCCCACCGTTGGACCTCCGCCCGACTCATTTCGGTCATCACCTCTGGCGTCGAGCCAATGATGTTGTAGCCCAATTCATTCATCCTTTTGACGTAATCAGGCGACTTTGTTGCCTTCACGGCCTCAGCGTTGAGCTTGGCGATGATCTCCTTGGGCGTCCCCGCAGGCACCATCAAACCAAACCAGACACCGGACTCATAGCCCGCAACGCCTGCTTCGGCCATGGTGGGCAGGTCGTTCAACAGCGGATCGCGTTTTGCCCCAGTGGTGGCTAACGCTTTGAGTTTGCCGGTCTTGATGTGCTGGATCGCGGACGGAATGTTGTCAAACATCATCATTGTTTGTCCGGCCAACAGATCCACCAGGGCCGGAGCGCTGCCCTTGTACGGAATGTGCACCATGTTCAGACCGGCAAGGTATTTGAACATTTCGCC
>RFVZ01000317.1 GCA_009922405.1 Betaproteobacteria bacterium | reverse complement strand
GATCCACAGTTCAAGGCGCTGGTCGACAAGACGGTGTCGGCAATCATGAAATCGGGTGAGATCGAAAAGATCTACGCCAAGTGGTTTATGAGCCCAATTCCGCCGAAGAATGTGAATCTGAACTTTGGTATGACACCGGGCCTGCGCGAAGCCTTCCGCAACCCGAACGACAAGGGCGTCTAAATCGCGCTTGCTTGGTCGTTGCTGAGGGGCTGACGGGCTGACCTAACCGTCGGCCCGTCACCGTGGGATATGAATCCAGACATTTTTTTCGAACTCGCGATTGACGGCGAAAGCCCGTGGTGGCGGATGCTGCTCGACGGCCTCCAGTTCACGCTTGGGGTGGCGCTCTGGGCCTGGCTTTTGGCGATGAGTTTAGGGGCCGTGATCGGCGTGATGCGGACGCTTCCCCGACCCTGGGTCGCACGCTTTGGCGACGCTTGGGTCGAATTGTTTCGCAATGTTCCGCTCATCGTTCAGTTTTTTGTATGGTATTTCGTCCTCCCTGGGTTGTTTTTGCCGCTGAAGGTCTGGGTGACCGCGATCGATCCGACCCAACACCAGTTCATTACCTCCATCCTTTGCCTCGGGCTCTTCACCTCGGCCAGGATCGCGGAACAGGTCAAAGCCGGCCTGCAGGCACTGCCCACAAGTCAGCGCTCTGCAGGCCTCGCCCTCGGGCTGACTGAATGGCAAACCTATCGGTACGTCCGGTTACCGATGGCTTTTCGAATCATTATTCCTCCGCTCACGAGCGACACGATGAGCCTGATCAAGAACACGTCGGTGGCGTACTCGATTGGACTCACCGAACTGTTTTTCCGCACCCGCGAAATGGGTGAGCTGACGTTTCGATATTTCGAGGCGTTCGCCGCCGCAACAATTATTTACATTTTTATTTCGCTGTTGGCCAATCGCGTGATGGCGGCGCTTGAGCGCCATGTCCGGGTCCCTGGCTATATTGGCGGCGGCCGTTGAGTCATCTCGAATTTGATGTGATTTGGCGGACCTGGCCTTATGTGCTGGGGGGCCTGCAGTACACCGTGCAATTGACGGTCGTGGCGACCGCCGGCGGCATCTTGTTTGGGACGCTCCTGGCCCTGCTCCGTTTGTCCTCGAACCCTTTATTGGCATCGGTCGCAGCCGGCTACGTGAATTTCATGCGCGCGGTGCCGCTGCTGCTCGTGATCTTCTGGTTCTATTTTTTGATGCCAGTCATTGCGCAGTGGGTAACGGGGGCCGAGCGCCCGCCCAGCATTGGCGCCCAGCATTCGGCCTACATCACCTTCGTGTTGTTTGAGGCTGCATTTTTTTGCGAAATCATGCGTGCGGGGATCCAGTCAATTCCGCGCGGTCAACCGCAAGCCGCGATGGCGCTGGGGATGAGTTACGGACAGGTTATGCGCTTTGTCGTTTTGCCTCAGGCGTTGCGCAACATGTTGCCGGTGTTACTCACGCAAACCATTATTCTGTTCCAGGACGTGTCTCTGGTTTCACTCCTGAACGTGACCGACTTTGTCGGAGCGGCAAGCAAAATCGCGCAGCGTGATTCGCGGATCGTCGAGATGTATCTGTTTGTGGCTGTGGTCTACTTCCTGATGTGCACGGCGCTGTCCCGGTTCGTGCGTTGGCTGCAGGTGCGGGTCGCTATCCCGCGCTGACCATTCCCCCGTTCCTCTCGGTTTAATTCGTCTTCCATGGCCATGATTTCCATTGATTCGGTTTCGAAGTGGTACGGTAACTTTCGGGTGTTGGCGGACTGTACGACCCAGATTGATCGGGGTGAGGTCGTCGTGGTCTGCGGCCCTTCAGGCTCTGGCAAGTCGACGCTCATCAAGTGCATCAATGCACTCGAACCCTTCCAGCAGGGAACAATCACGGTCGATGGCACCCGGGTCAATGACCCCAAGACCAACCTGCCGAGGCTTCGCGCGCGGGTCGGGATGGTGTTCCAGCATTTTGAACTGTTCCCGCATTTATCCATCACCGAGAACCTGGTTTTAGCCCAGGTTCAAGTGTTGGCCCGCTCGCGGGACGAGTCCGTTGATCGGGGGCTTAAACTGCTTGACCGCGTCGGTCTGCGTGAACATGCGGCCAAGTTTCCGGGCCAGCTGTCGGGCGGACAGCAGCAGCGGGTCGCGATCGCCCGCGCGCTTGCGATGGACCCGATTGCGATGCTATTCGATGAACCCACCAGCGCGCTGGATCCCGAGATGATTACCGAGGTTCTCGATGTCATGGTCGAACTGGCGCGTGAGGGGATGACAATGATCGTTGTGACCCATGAGATGGGTTTTGCGCGCAAAGTCGCCCACCGGGTCGTTTTTATGGATCAGGGCCGGATCGTCGAAGACCGACTCAAGGATGATTTTTTTGGTGAATCAGCGCAGGCGGGTCTGAGCCTTAGGGCGCGGGACTTTTTATCGAAGATTCTTAGTCACTGATTCAGCGACTGATACAGCCCCTGATTCGACCAATGAGGAGCCCCAGACCATGATCGATCCGGCCTTGGTTCGTTTGTTTCCAGGCTTTGAGGATCAGCGGATTCGGGTACCGGATCGACTGCATGATCACCCATCCGATCCGCCTCAGACGCTCTCGATCCCCGTTTTGCGGGCTGGTCAGGGCCCGGCGCTGTTGCTGCTCCATGGGCACCCGCAAACTCGGGCGCTCTGGCATCGGGTGGCCCCACGCCTGGCTCAGCACTTCACCGTGATCGTGACGGATCTGCGCGGCTATGGCGATGCCGA
>RFVZ01000316.1 GCA_009922405.1 Betaproteobacteria bacterium | reverse complement strand
CCAAACACTTGGGGCAAGGCTCGCCAAAGTCGCCGGGGTCCAGATCGTCGCGGTGGACCATGCGGGCTCGCATGTTGCGAGTGCCGCCCATTACTTCGCCCAGACCGTTGCAGCGCGGGCATTCAACGTCGATAATCATGGCAGTACCTTCATGATGATGGGAGCGGTCGAGCAATTCATGGTGCAGAAGCCGTCAAAGCAATCACCGCATGGGCGGAAGCCAAGCTCTGCCCCGCGTTCGCGTACGGCGTCCTCACGTTTCCGCTGCAATTCAGCGATGCGTTCATCGAGCCTAGCAATCTTGCGCTGGGCTATGCTGGGTGCCGCGTCGTAGCTCACGCCCCACCCCCATCGCTGTCGGGCTTGGGAGCCAAAGCAGCGGCCATCACCGCCCGCAATGCACCGCGCAACGCCTGTTCCTCGGCAGTCAGCTTCGGCGGGTTGCACCATTCGCAGCGACGAGTGCAGAGGCAGCTATCGCCGTCCCATGTGTCGCACTGCCAGTCCCATTCGCAACCATACGTGAAACCTTCGCCGCCGCAGTTTGCGCAGTCGTTTGCGTCATCATCATAGCTGTCGATGACGCAGGATTTGCACGAGCCATGAAACAGCATGTCGGTGTCCTTGCCGCACTCGCCGCACGCCTTCACTTCATCACTCACCGCTCGTCTCCTTGGGGTGGGGGTGGTAGTCATGCCGCCGACCGTTCAAACAACAATTTCGGCTCTATCGGGTGCTTGTCCTCACGAGCGCGGGAAGGCACCGACCATGACTTACCCGGCGTCTCAGCGATCAGTTTCCAGCCAGCGGCAGTTAGTGATGTCCCCGGCTCGCGCTTGAGGATATACGTCCCGATCCGGCTGTACCCGAGCGCGAATGCTGCCCGAGCCGCAGCGCCATAGAGGAATGAACACGCGTTCTTGTGGCCGGTGGTGCAGAGGCGCGTGACTTCCAATGTCATCCCATCGTCCCGGCGGCGAGCGACCGGACGGCCCACAATCACCACGCCGACAAGCTGCGCGCCAGCCATCGCGGCTAGGCTGAACTTGTGCCCTTGCGGCGGCGTGTGGTGCCGGTGATGCTCGCGCACGAACGCGGCGGCATCCTCAAACGTGATTGGCGCAAGGGTGAGGCGCCCCATCACCCCTCCCCCAAATGCACATGAGCGAGGGTGACGCGAGCAAGTGCGGCGGCTTTGGCAATGAAGCCCAGGGCCTCTGTTTCAGGCATCCATCCCGCATCAAATGGGCCATCGCCGTAGTCGCGTTCGATGTAGAGCAGCTCGGCATCCCCAAAGATTCCGGCCTGCGTCGGCGCGACATGAAACTCCCAGCTATCGCCACGCGCGCGGAAGTAGAACGCATTTCCATCAAGCATCCCCTCAGCCTGCACCGGGCAATTGCCGCCGATCCAATCCAAAATGAGGTTCATGCCCTGGCCCTCCGCCCACGCCTCAAGCTCGGCGCGGGTGGTGAAGCGGGGGCCGGGGGTTGCCTCCGGGTTCGGGGATTCTCCGGGAGTCCCGTTGCCTGTTCTTGCTTCGTCCTGCCGCGTGTTGCCGCGAACAGCACCTGCGGTCTTGCCATCAAGGGCGGCATTCCCTAGGGAAACTGCGGCTCGGGGAGTAGCGCAGCCTGGTAGCGCATCTGCTTTGGGAGCAGTGTGGCTAGTCATTTTCCCGTTTCCTTTTCGTTGTTTGCGGCGGCTGCATCAGAAGTCATGGGGATTTTCCGGAACGACTTTGCTTTTGCTCGCAGTTCACGCGAGCGGGCGCGTTCCGAAATGATCCGATATTCCGCGTTCATGGCGACCACGTTGGCGCGGGCTTGCTCGATCTTGGCAATGCGCCGCGCCTCGGTGGCGGTAAGGTAATCGCGCCAGCTCATGCAGCGCGCTTTGCCTTTGCCATGCAGCGCGGGCAAACGCCCCAATATTGCATATCGTGAATATCGCGCGCCACTTCCGCATGGTGGCGGTCAAGGCGGATTGAACCGCAAGCGGTCAGGCCGATTACGTGAGCATGAAACATACCGCCAACACGGCGAGTACTGCGCGCCCACTCGACCATACCCTCTGGAAGGGCTGGAAACTCTTTAGGTGCAATTGCCTTGGTCATTTCAGCGTCTCCTTCAATACGCACAAAATGCCTACGCGCCGCGCCAATGTCAAGCACTTTTCGTATGCATCGGCTGCGTACTAGCCTGCCCCGTTTCCGTCGCCAAAAGCATCGCCCGCACATCATCCTCAAGAGCATGGGCGTACTTGGCGGTCGTGGTCACATCGCCATGCCCCAGCATCTTGGATACCGCCTTCAGGTTCCCGCTTGCCCGCAGGTTTCTGGTCGCCGCTGTGTGCCGGTTATCGTGGAAGCGGTAATCCTCGATCCCGGCATCTGACAAAGCCTTGCGCCATTGCCGCACCCAGCCCTGCTTGCTGAACGGATACCGCTCGCCAACGATACGCCCCGGCCGGTCCTTGCGATCTGGCGCGCGGCGCTGGCATAGGTAGGTGAACAGAAGTCAGGCCGTCGACCCCGGGGATTTCCTCGTCTGTCAAGACATGGAAGGTATACCCTAGCAGAACCTGCGGCAGGACCTGCTCGAGCAGGTTAACCATGTTTACGCCCTTGTTGGGGGCCAGTTCGAACGCTTGGCGAAATGCCAGAGTCGCGGCTTCGATGCTGCTGCTGCTCATGATGCTGACCGTTCTGGGATCGCCATTCATGGATCAATCCTTCTCTGTCAGCAGTTTG
>RFVZ01000315.1 GCA_009922405.1 Betaproteobacteria bacterium | reverse complement strand
CTTGACTTCGTAAACCGGTTTCCAGGCTTTCTCGTATTCGTTGAAGATCCCGTCGAGCAAGCGCCGAATGATTCGGAGTTCGGTTGCGGTGTATTCCTTGGTCGTCGCCTTGGGGGGCAAACGGCCCTCACCGCCAAACATGTTGTCGATGACGAGATAAACCACCTGGGGGTCAATAATCCAGCAGCCAACACCCCGCAAGGGCTTGACGTTGACGATATTGATGTTGGTCTGCTTGGGCAACTCGTCCAGAAAATCCCCATAGGCTTTGACCTGTGGCAGATGGATGCTGACCTCAACCGAACGCCGAACCAGGTTAAACAGGGTCAGACGAACCGTTCTGGCAAAACGCTCATGGATGAGTTCCAGCGTCGGCATCCGCCGGCGCAGAACACGATGCATCCGATCGAAGACAAACGGGCGAACCCCCGCTTCATCTTCGACCAGCGTAGCCCCGCTTTCGTCGGGCTGGTTCTCTTCAGCCATTCTGTACCGCCGCGTAAACGGTCATCACTGCATCACGAACTTGTTGAACACTGCATCGCCCACCCGCTCACCCGCACTGGTGCCGCCATAAGCCCGACCACCGGGCGTCATAACACCGATGCGCTCCAGGTTGCGCAAATCAGCAGTGGTTGCATCCTGCTGAAGCACATAAATCGCGGTGAGCTGCGGCTCGATAATCGCATTGATCACCAACGCGCATTCACGAGCCATCAAGTCTTTACCTTCGACGGTCGACAACTGCTCCATCGGACGCGACGACAAAACAGTCAAAACACGGTCACGGATCAAAGGAAGGAAATCCTTTACCTTCCCCTCGGTCTTGCTGTCAGCAACCCGCAGGACCATGGTTGTGCTCAGGAAGTGCTCACCGCCGCGAGACGGAAGGTTCACCAGGAATTCATCGAGTGGAACAAAGACGGGCGCGCTGGGTTGCTTGCGAGCATCCATCTGCGCCTTGAGGCGATTTTCGATGAGGTTCTCTTCCTCTTCTTTGGCCTTTTTCTTGGCCTGCCACCACATCCAGCCAGCGGCACCCCCGCCGACGATGATCAGAGCCACAACCACCAATCCAATGATGAGCGGAAGTTTACTTTTCTTCGGCGCTGCATCTTCTCCAGTGGGAATCGCAGCGAGCGCTGTACCGTCTGCTGCGACTTGGACATCACCGGGCTTGTTTTCTTCAGCCATAGGAAATCTGATTCTGTATGGTTAGGCAAAAAGGCTCAGGGAACTAGTACCAGGCCGGACTTGGGTATTTGATGCACGAGATTGAACGCTTTCACGAGAGCCCGCAGACGAGTCCGAAGACTGCACCCGACGATTCGAAGTTTCGGCGAAGCCTTGATTCTGACCGTTTTCTCGCTGTTCGGGTGAACCGAAACCAGACGAAACCGTAAATGAATCAAGTTTGAAGCCTTCACGCGACAAAGAATCACGTAATGCACCAGCCGCATTCTCTACCAGAGCGCGCACTGTGTCATCTGCCAACCGAATTGCAACAAATGCAGCACCCGAATCGTCAATCCGCATTTCGAAACTCAGGCGCCCTAAATCAGCGGGTGCTAACTCAAGCGTTAGCATACCGCCTCTGAGACGCGCCAAGTCAATTGCGGTTTGGTCCAACGCAACGGGCAGTTGGTCGGCAGTCACGGGGCCCTGCACGGTCACCGGACCACTGGAGTCGATTCGCAACGATCCACCGATCGCCTGCGGCGTTATCGCAGAAGTCACGCCGGAACCCGGCATACCCGAGAGTGCAGACTCCCCGAAGGCAGACCCGGCCGAGCCCGCTGCGCCAGCAGAGGCCGCGGCCGAAGCCCTGCCGATCGATGATTCACTGGCAGCAAGGCCTGACGCACCGCTCGAGCCAGCAACACCAGCGGCTGCGCTCAGCGCGCTATTAAATATTGAACCCACAGCGCTTTGTAGGGACGCCGCAGAAGTACCCGCAGTCTGGGCGCGAGAGCCAGATTCAGCAGGGGCGAAACGGCCGCCAAAACCGGAGCTGGTTCCATTATCCGAACCACCACCGGACAGGCCACCCGTTCCTGACCCTGCGGCCACGCCTATCGCCGAACCACTTCCCAACGCACCAAGGGAGGCAGCCAACGAGACTTCAGCACCTGCGCCCTTCCCTGCGGCGCCAGCTGCCAAGCCGCTCAATACGCTGCCACTCGACAACTCCGCGGCGGCAATTGCGCCACTGGACTGCGCCACCTGTGAGGCCTGAGCCAATGTGACAACGACATCGGTGTTGAGGGCGATTGAACTCGCAGATCCCGGCGCGCCGACGGCGTCAGACATTCCAACTGGCGAAATCCCGCCGTTCGCTGCCGCGACGGTTTTGTTTTGTGCCGCAACACGGGCAATCCGCGCCTGCGCGATCGCGTCAGCCTGGTCAAACGCACGGGCAACTTGCGCGAAACCCTGAACCACATCGGGCTCAGCAGCCACGCTGCCGGCCGCTTGGGAACCCGTTACGCCTTTCGTGCCAGCCGTCGACTGAGCCGTCGAAGGAACTTCTGCGTCGGCAGACGATGCCCCAGGAACAAATTCTGCAGAAATCAGCCCAGCGTCGGCCACTGCGTTTGCGCCCAAAGTGGCGGCAAAAGACGAGCCCGAACCAACCCCTAATGCAGAAGCAACCTCTGGATCGGCGCCTCCGGTGGTCCTGGATGCCGCCGATGCCTTGGACGTCGCGGTTGCCCCAGCCAGCGCTTGACCAGCGCCAACACCCGCAGCAGCTGCGAA
>RFVZ01000314.1 GCA_009922405.1 Betaproteobacteria bacterium | reverse complement strand
AGGTATCGATGATCCGGCGGTCATACAGGAGTTCAGAAGCCTGCCCCGTTAGTACGACAGCCCCCATTTCCAGAACATAGGCGCGGTCAGCAACCTGCAGCGCGGCGCGGGCATTTTGTTCGACCAACAGCACCGCAACACCCATGGCTCGCAATCTGGAGACGATCTGAAAAACCTCCCGAACGATCAAGGGGGCGAGACCCAGCGATGGCTCATCGAGCATTAGCAGGCGCGGGCGCGCCATCAGGGCCCGCCCGATCGCAAGCATCTGACGTTCGCCACCCGATAAGGTGGCGGCGAGCTGAGCCCTGCGCTCCCGCAAACGCGGAAACATCTCGAACACCTCTTCCATCCGTTCCCGCTGATCGCGCTGACCACGACGCCAGCGGACAAAGCCACCGAGGAGCAGATTGTCTTCAATCGACATCTCTGCGAACAGTTCCCGCTTTTCCGGAACCAGGCCGACACCACCCGCGACCATCGTTTCAACACTGGGGCGAGCCTGAACGACTTCGTCCAACCGAATCATCCCGGTGGATGGAAGCAGTCCCATCGCCGCACCCAGCAAGGTACTCTTGCCGGCACCATTTGGCCCGATCACCGTGACGATCTCGCCCGCAGCAATCTGCAAATTGACGGCGCTGACTGCCTCGACATCACCATAGCGAACAGTGCAGCCCAGCAATTCCAGAATGTTGCTCATGACCGCTCGATGACTTCAGGCTCGATCACACCACCTAAATAGGCGTCCAGAACAGCAGGGGAAGTCTGAACCTCAGCAGGGGTCCCAGACGCGATAACCGATCCAAAATTCAGAACAGTGATGCGATCGGCAAGATTCATCACAAAATCCATGTCATGTTCGACCACCAGAATGCCCAAACCCTCTGCCCGCAACTGGCCCAGCAACCTGGCCAGCGTCTGCTTCTCGAGGTGGCGCAATCCAGCCGCGGGTTCGTCGAGCAGAAGCAACCGAGGTTTCCCAGCCAGCGCACGCGCAATCTCGACAATTCGCTGCTGGCCCAGTGACAAGGCACCTGCCGACGCGCCAGCATAGGCGGTCAATGCGCAACGCTCGAGTTGTCGCTGGGCCTCGGCAAGAAGCTCGGCCTCTTCCCGACGATCGAGTCGCAGAATCGATTTCAACCAACCCGCTTGCCCAGTCCGATAGGCGCCCATCGCGACATTCTCCAGTACGGTTCGCTGGTTCAGCAGTCGAACATGCTGAAACGTGCGACCCAGCCCGAGTCTTGCAAAGTCGCGGGCGGGTCGCCCCGTCATGGATTGCCCCATCAACTGCACTTCACCACTCGAAGGTTGATCAACCCCCGAGATCAAATTAAAGAAAGTGCTTTTCCCCGCGCCATTCGGTCCGATCAAGGCATGCACTTCGCCCGCACAAACCGTGATCGACACCGAATCATTAGCCAGCAGTCCCCCGAAGCGCCGGGTGACCTGTGAAGCCTTGAGCAACTGCGCCTGAGACCGCGTCTCGGCAATCGAGATGCCGGCTGGAGCCATGAACCCCCGCGGCTGCGGATGGGTGTCCGCATCAGCCGGTTTGGACATCGCCTCGCGCGGGCTGAGCCGGGGAGCGCCCAGCCATCGATGCCACCGCGACGCCAGACTTGGCCACAGGCCCTCGGGGAAGCGTTGCAGCACAAACAACATCAGCAGACCAAAGGCGATCACCTCGAAATTACCGCTCGCCCCGAGGAGTTGGGGCAACCAATCCTGCAGGCGTTGCTTGAGCAGGGTAATCAGCGTGGCACCCAGTACAGCACCCCACAAGTGGCCCGCTCCGCCAACAACTGCCATGAACAGGTATTCAATCCCGATGTTTAGATTGAACGGCGTTGGATTGACGAAGCGCTGGAGATGCGCATAGAGCCAGCCCGAAATCGCTGCCAGCAACCCTGCCAGGACAAACGCTTTGATCCTTGAACGCGCAGTATCGATGCCCATGGATTCGGCCATGATGCGACTACTTTTTAACGCCCTGACCGCCCGGCCCTCGCGCGAATCCAGCAGATTGCTCAGCCCCCACAGTACGATCAATAGAACGACCCAGGCGAGAACTCCCAGGGCCCTCGGCGAGGCCATCGAGAAACCAAACAGAGTGAGAGCTGGCAGCCCGGTGATCCCGGTATGCCCCCCCAAAAATGCCAGATTCCCGAACAGAAAATAGAGACTGAGTCCCCAGGCAATCGTACAAAGCGGCAGGTAATGCCCGGAGAGCCGCAGCGTCACGGCACCCAGTCCCCAGGAGACGGCGAAGGTCAAACCCGCTCCGAGCAGCAGCCCTATCCAAGGCAACAAACCCGGCGCCACCCAGGCTCCCAGGGCAGCGGTAGCGACCGGCGAAGTACAGACCCATGCTGTGGCATAGGAGCCCAGTCCAACGAAGGCAGCTTGACCGAATGAGGTCATTCCGGCAACGCCCGTCATCAGGACGAGACCCGCTGTCACGATGGCATACAGAGCGATGGTGGCAAACAGACTGACCGTAAAGTCTGACAGGAAGGGCCAAGCCAAGGCCAGGCCCGTGACTCCGATCAATACGGTCGCACGCACACCCCGTCCTGAGGCGCCAGTGCCCGATCGAAGCAGGCCAGCCTCCGCAACCGTACCTGGATCAACTGAAATACCCCGTTCAAGCGGCTCACGCGTCATTCCTCATCCTCGATCACAGGGCTGTTCAGCGAACGCCAGAGGAGAACGGGAACGATCAGGGTAAAGACAATCACTTCCTTGAATGCA
>RFVZ01000313.1 GCA_009922405.1 Betaproteobacteria bacterium | reverse complement strand
GAGACTCAGTTTGTCTCGATGTACGCCAAACAAAAAAACCAAGTTCTGGACGATGCCATGCGGGCGGGTCGCAGCCGCTTCAATGCCCCGCTCCTCTTGTCGCGCCAGGAAGGCTTGCGCCCTGCGTTGCGTGCCCTGCGGGCGGGCATCCCTTTCTATTTGCTACCGGATATGGACCTGGGCCCACGCGACGCTGTGTTTGTCCCATTTTTTGGAATCCCCGCCGCGACTGTCACCACCGTCGCGCGGCTGGCCCGACTCACCGGTGCGGTTGTGGTCCCCGTCGTCACGAGTCTGCATGATGAGGGCTATGTCACCCGATTTGATCCGCCCTGGGCGGATTTTCCGGGCGAGGATGACACCCAGGCTGCGGCCCGCATGAACGGCTACATTGAGGCCCAGGTTCGGCAGATTCCCGCGCAGTACCTTTGGTCTCACAAACGCTTCAAGACCCAGCCCCCGGAAGCGACCCCGGTTTATGTCAATTTGTGAGGATAATGAGGGATGGCTTTGCGGTTTTCAAAAATGCACGGTGCTGGCAATGACTTTGTCGTCATTGACGGGTTGCGCCAAGCGTTTGAACCGACGCCCGCCCTCTGCCGCTGGCTCGCTGACCGCCGCTTCGGGATTGGTTGCGATCAGATCCTGATCGTTCAGGCCCCGACCCGACCCGATGCCGATTTTCGCTATCGGATCTTCAATGCCGATGGCGGGGAGGTCGAGCAGTGTGGCAATGGTGCCCGTTGCTTCGCCCGATTTGTTCATGATCAGGGCCTGACGGATTCCACCACCCTGCGCGTTGAGACCCTGAGTGGCCTGATCACGCCAAGCCTCGAAGCCGATGGCAGGGTGCGGGTTGATATGGGCTCGCCCCGACTGCAGCCCAACGAAATCCCTTTCAACGCGACTGGACTCAGCGCTCGATCCGAGGGCGAGGCCCTGCTTTGGGACCTGCCTTTGAGTGAGGGGCGTTTACGCGAAATAGTCGTGGTGTCGATGGGAAATCCACATGCGGTGCAATTCATCACCGATGTCGACCAGGCACCGGTCACGGTCGAAGGCGCCGAGATCGAGCGCCATTCGCAGTTTCCGCAACGTGTCAACGCCGGATTCCTGCAAGTCCTTGATGGGCATCACGCCAAACTTCGGGTCTGGGAGCGCGGTGCGGGCGAGACCCTCGCCTGCGGCACTGGTGCCTGCGCCGCCGCCGTCGCCGGAATTCAAACCGGTCGGCTCCAAAGCCCCGTTGAAATCCGCACACGGGGCGGTGTGCTGCAAATAGACTGGGCCGGAACCGCGATCGGGCAGATCGCGCCGGTTTACCTGACTGGGCCAGCCCAGACCGTTTTTTCGGGGGAAATCATGCTTCCCGCAGTCGACAACCCCTGGATCGACACCCCCATCAACGTACACCCTTCAACTTAGCGCCCTATCCACTGCCGCTGCGGAACCCCCCATGCCACCCGAGAATCCACCCACTCACGACATCTCTGCGCCCCATCCGTCTGCGCCCCATGTGAGCAGCACCAGCGCTGCGACGGCGAACCCCAACGGGTCGCCCGATGCGGAAGCAGTCGCCCGTTTTCTGCTGGACCATCCCAGTTTTCTGGAAGACCATCCGGAACTCCTGAGTTCGATGCAACTCAGCCATCAGAGTGGTGGTCGGACGGTTTCGCTGATGGAGCGTCAAGTCGATGTGCTACGTCAGCGTTACAAGGCGCTTGAATTACGCTTGGCCGACCTGCTGCGCCACGGCGAAGAGAACGACGCGATCACCAACCGACTCCACCAGTGGACCCGACCACTGCTGCTGGTGCGCGATCCGGCCGACTTACCCGACCGGATTACCCAGGGTTTGCACGAACGATTTGCAGTCCCCCAGGTGGCCCTGCGGCTGTGGGGCGTTGGCGCGACCGGCGCAAACCTATCAGGTCGCGACTGGGCTGAACCGGTCGACGGATCCATCCAGGCCTGGGCCGATGCAAATCGGACGCCGCACTGCGGACCCCGAACCGATCAGGGCGCTGCCACCTGGTTCGAAGATCGCGGGGCTTCGACGCGTTCAATGGCGATGATGTCCCTGCGGGTCGGCGCGAGTGCACATGCGTTTGGGCTGTTGGTGTTGGGCTCGGCCGACGTGAACCGATTCGATCCGGCGATGGGTACGGCATTTCTGGAGCGAATTGCAGAAATTGCGAGTGCCGCGCTGTCGCGGCTCGTTGTGGCGCCTCACTAAGCCAGCAGCGACCCACCCCTTACCAACGTTCGCAGCACGATCCAACCCGGTGAAACCCATCGAAGCCTGGCTCGAACACTTGCGTGTCGAGCGTGCTTACAGTGCCCGCACACTCGCCGCCTATGGCCGGGAAATGACCGTGCTGGCCGACCCCCTGAGCCCGCCGGAGACGCTCGCCAAAATCGGCGAAGCCGCCCTGCGGCGCTCCGTAGCGCAAGCCATCCGGGACGGACTCTCGCCACGCTCGGTCGCCCGCCGACTGTCGGCATGGCGTGGTTTTTTCGATTGGTTCGCGCGCCATGGCGGTCCGCCCGCCAATCCAGCCCGGCCGATCCGTGCACCGCGCGCTGGCCAGCGCTTGCCGAAAGCACTCTCGCCAGATGCCACCGCGGGACTGCTTGATCAGTCTCCCGACGACGTCACCCCCGAATTTCTGGCAGTGCGCGACCAAGCGATCGCCGAATTGTTCTACTCCTGCGGGTTGCGCCTGACCGAATTGGTGACGCTGGACTGCGTCTGGAGCG
>RFVZ01000312.1 GCA_009922405.1 Betaproteobacteria bacterium | reverse complement strand
ACCCGCCTCGGCCATCGTGGGCACATCGGGAAGATTCGCGCTTCTTTTGCTGGCTGTGATCGCGATCGGTATTAATTTCCCAGCAGCAATATGTTGCTGTGAGCTGGCGATGATGTCGAACATCACTTTCACGTGCCCGCCAACGAGATCAACCAGAGCCGGACCAGCCCCCCGGTAAGGGATGTGGGTCAAATCAACACCGCTCACCCGACTGTAAATTTCTCCAGCGAGGTGTTGCGGCGTTCCGTTCCCGGCCGACGCATAGCTGAAGCCAGCGGGATTCGCCTTTGCCTGCGCCATGAATTCTTTGAGCGTGCGCGCCGAAACCGAAGGATGCACTTCTAGAACCAGCGGGAACGACGAAATCTGAATCACAGGCGTGAGATCGGCCTGCGGATCGAACGGCAATGATTTGAAGAGCGTCGGGTTCACAGCCATGGGACCACTCGCTGCCAACAAGAGCGTGTAGCCATCTGCGGGTGCCTGACGGGCAACTTCGGCCGTGCCGAGGTTGCCACCAGCGCCGGCCTTGTTCTCGACGATCACCGTCGCTCCGAGACGCGTCTGAAGCTCTGGCTGCAATAAGCGCGCCATCAGATCTGTAGGACCACCAGGCGGGTACGGGACGAGGAAACGAATGGTTCGGTTGGGATACTCCGTCTGGGCGCTCGCAGACGTCGCAACGCCTGCCGTCATCGCGGACGCCGCGACAAGCGACAAGACGGCCGGGAGAACGCGCCGGAGGCCAGACACCAACGTCAAAAGCGAGATACATTTCATCAGGTGACTCTATCGATTAAGGGTTGGCTGGCACAGCGCGTGCCTGAAGCGCGCGGTCGAGTCTTGGATAGACATGGCGGACGTTGCCCTCGTAGATCAGATGGCGTGCCTGATCGTCGAGTTGATCGGATGCCTCAATGTAGCGCTTTGTATCATCGAAAAAAGCACCCGTCTCAGGGTCAATCCCACGCACCGCACCGACCATCTCGCTCGCGAACAAAATGTTTTTGATCGGTATCACCTTGGTTAGTAAGTCGATGCCGGGCTGATGGTAAACGCAGGTATCGAAGAACACATTGTTCAACAAGTGGTCCTTCAGCAACGGCTTCTTAAGCTCCTGGGCGAGGCCGCGGAATCGACCCCACTGATAAGGCACTGCTCCACCGCCGTGCGGGATCACAAACTTTAACGTTGGGAAATCTGTAAAGAGATCACTGGTCAGACACTGCATGAAGGCGGTGGTATCCGCGTTCAGGTAATGCGCACCCGTCGTATGAAAGCAGGCATTGCAGCTCGTACTGACATGAATCATGGCGGGGATTTCGTACTCCACCATTTTTTCGTAGATCGGGTACCAGTAGCGGTCCGACAATGGGGGGCTCGTCCAGTGCCCCCCGGACGGATCGGGGTTCAGATTGATCGCGACGTTCCCGTACTGTTCGACGCATCGGACCAACTCGGGGATGCAGGTCGCGGGGTCGACGCCGGGCGATTGGGGCAACATCGCGGCCGGAATGAAATGCTCCGGGAACAACTCGCTCACGCGAAAGCAGAGCTCATTGCAAATCGCCGCCCAGGTGCTCGAAATCTGAAAGTCCCCAATATGGTGGGCCATAAAACTGGCACGTGGACTGAAAACCGTAAGGTCAATCCCGCGCTTGCGCATCAATGCCAGCTGATTCGTCTCGATGGATTCACGCAACGCGTCATCGCTGATCTTCAAATCGGATGGCATCGGCATCAATGCCGGGTCCTTGATCCCCGCGACCTGGCGATTGCGCCACTCATCCAGGGCCAGTGGTGCGGTCGTGTAATGACCGTGGCAGTCAATGATCATCGTAGTGATGCCTTCTAAAGAATGAGCACAGGTAACGGTTCGACTGATGATATCTGCACGCTCGGCACCCTAGGGAAAACCCTGGGCGCGCTCAATTTCGTGCCAACATTGGCAACGGCCCAACGTCCGCTCATCCAACACCTGCGAAAACCTCTCGGAGACGCCCGTGATCCCACCCGCATTTGACTACCACGCGCCCAAATCCGTCGGCGAGGCCATCGCGCTGCTGGGCAGTCTCGGCTCAGAGGCCAAACTGCTCGCCGGAGGCCATAGCCTGCTGCCCATGATGAAGCTGCGCTTCGCTCAACCCGCCCACTTGATCGATCTTAACCGGATCGAGGAACTGCGCGGAATCTGCGAGGAAGGCGAGACCATCTGTATTGGCGCGATGACGGTCGAGAACGACCTGATCGCATCGTCCCTTCTGCAAGAGAAGTGTGGTCTGCTGCCCGCAGCCGCCAAGCAGATTGCCGACCCTCAAGTGCGTAACCGCGGAACCATCGGCGGCGATATTGCGCACGGTGATCCCGCCAATGACCACCCTGCCCTGGCCCTCGCACTGGATGCCACTTTGGTGGTCCGCGGTCCGGGCGGGGAGCGCAGGATCAAAGCCGAAGATTTCTTTCTAGGCACCTACATGACCGCACTGGCCGAGGACGAGATCCTGGTCGGGTTGCGGGTCCCCGCCCTGGCGCATGGCACAGGCTGGGCCTACGAGAAGCTCAAGCGCAAAACCGGTGACTGGGCCACCGCCGGCGCCGCGGTGGTGCTGCGCCTCGACGGGGGTGTTGTAAGCCATATCCGGATCGGTCTGACCAACCTGGCAGCGACCGCACTCCGTGCCGCGGGCGCTGAAGACGCCCTGCGCGGGCACCCCCTTACAGAGGCAACAATTCAGGCGGCTGCCGATGCAGCGATGGCTGT
>RFVZ01000311.1 GCA_009922405.1 Betaproteobacteria bacterium | reverse complement strand
CACTCGGTGGTTTTCGGCGGGTTTTCTGCCAAGTCACTGCAGGAACGGATCGTCGACGTGGGCGCCACCCTCGTGATCGCGGCCGACGGACAATATCGCGGTGGGAAAGCGATTCCGCTCAAACCGGCGGTCGATGAGGCCTTTGCCCTCGGCGGCTGCGAGCAAGTCCGGCATGTGATCGTTTATCGGCGCACGGGCGGCGCGATTGCATTTGAGCCCGGTCGCGATGTCTGGATGCATGACCTGGTCGAAGGTCAGGCCATGACCTGTGAGGCGGTTTGGGTAGGCGCGGAGCACCCGCTTTTTGTACTCTACACCTCGGGGTCGACGGGTAAACCAAAGGGCGTTCAGCACGCAACCGGTGGGTATCTCCTGCATGCGATATTGACGATGCAGTGGACGTTCGACATCAAATCCTACGACGTTTTTTGGTGCACCGCAGACGTGGGCTGGGTGACCGGGCATACCTATGTTGCCTATGGACCCCTGGCGGTCGGTGCTACGCAGATTATTTTCGAGGGCGTACCCACGTTCCCCAACGCAGGGCGTTTTTGGGCAACCATTCAAAAGCATCAGTGCTCGATTTTCTATACCGCACCCACCGCGATCCGTGCGCTGATCAAGGCCTGCGATGCGGCGCCTGAAACACACCCCTCGAGGTACGATCTTTCGAGCCTGCGTCTGCTTGGATCGGTGGGTGAACCGATTAATCCTGAAGCCTGGATCTGGTATCACCAGCAGGTGGGCCAATCGCGCTGCCCGATTGTTGACACCTTTTGGCAAACTGAAACCGGTGGCCACATGATCACCCCGTTGCCGGGGGCAACACCGCTCGTGCCGGGCTCCTGTACCTTGCCATTGCCCGGTATTGATGCTGCCATCGTGGATGAATCGGGGACCGAACTTCCCAATGGGCAAGGCGGTATTTTGGTGGTGCGCAAACCCTGGCCCTCAATGATTCGGACTATTTGGGGTGACCCGGACCGGTTCCGCAAAGCCTACTTCCCCGATGAACTCAAAGGCTTTTATCTGGCCGGTGACGGCGCCGTGCGGAATCGAGAAACCGGTTATTTCACGATCACCGGTCGCATCGACGACGTTTTGAACGTATCGGGTCACCGCATGGGGACGATGGAAATCGAGAGCGCTTTAGTTGCTAATCCGCTGGTGGCAGAAGCGGCTGTCGTGGGTCGTCCGGACGACACGACGGGTGAAGCCATCGTGGCTTTTGTGGTACTCAAACAGTCCGCACCGGTTGGTGAGGACGCACGCCGGATCGCGACCGATTTGCGCAACTGGGTGGGCAAAGAGATTGGACCGATCGCTAAGCCACGGGACATTCGATTTGGCGATAATTTGCCCAAAACCCGATCGGGCAAAATCATGCGGCGCTTGCTTCGTTCTCTCGCCAAGGGCGACGAAATTACGCAAGACACCTCTACGCTCGAGAATCCCGGGATTTTGGAGCAACTGAAGCAGACGGTTTGATCTCGGCCTGTCCCATAATGGCGTAATTGATCGTTAAATTCTTCGCACGATGACGTCCCGAACCTTGAAAACCAATCGTCGACTCGCACTCCAAGTCCTTAGCAGCGGCGCAGTGTCCGCGAGTGGCTTGTTACCCGCTTGGACCTCAGCTGCGCGGGCGGAAGGCCCTGGGCATGCACGGCTCGATGGCGGCGTCCTTGACCCGTCGTGGCCGCCTCCGCGTCCGCTCGATGTCGTCGTGCCGGAAGGGAAGGGCGGTCATGCCGAAACCCTTTGCAAGGCGCTCGCACCGCGCTTGAAACAAGCGTTTGCCTGGACGGTCAATTATCGGTATCGAGCCGATGAATCTCCCGCCGAGGTCCTTCAGGAACTGACGCGCGCCCGCTCGTGATCGATTCGTTCCTGAACCCGGGGGCACATTTTTCTGCCGCTGATCTGCAACCCGTCACCTGGTTAGGCACGCGCCCCTACCTGTTTTGTACCGGACGCCGAGTGATCGCGAAGGGACTCAAAGACTGGTTTGCACGCGCGGTTGAACGCCCCGGCGTCATGACCTTTGGCAGTGGCGGACGCGGTTCGCCCGGACACCTCGCTGGTGAAGCCATGATGATGCATGCCGGCGTTCAAGCGCTCCATGTACCCTACTCGAGCGAGCGCGACGCGATCGTCGCTGCAGTCGCCAATGAGGTGCAAGCGGTGTTACTCGACCCCGTGCAGGCCCTGCCCGAACTTCGCTCGGGTCGACTGCGCGCATTGGCCGTGACGAGTTCCGAACGTCTAGAGGCCATGCCAGAAATTCGAACCGCCGCCTCACAAGGCATGAAAGGGTTTGAAGTCGTCCGCTGGGCCGGATTCGCCATGCCGAAGGGCGTTCCACCCTCGACGATCGCAAAGATGCATGCCGTTCTCAGCCGCGCGGTCGATGATCATGATACTCAGCACGATATGGCCAAAGTCTGGTGGCAACCGGTCGGCGAAGGACCGCAGCCATTTGCCGCCATGATTCGGGCTGAGAACGAGCGCTGGGGCGCACTGATTAAGCGACTGGGATTGCGCGCAACTTGACGCGCTGGGGCGACAGCGCCCCGTGAGGTCCAAGTGGTAACATCGCCGGCTCTGCTGTGGACAGGTGGATGAGCGGTTTAAGTCGCACGCCTGGAAAGCGTGTGTGGGTTAACAGCCCACCGCGGGTTCGAATCCCGCCCTGTCCGCCACGAAAAGCGAAGGCCCGTGAGGGCCTTTCTTGCTTTTTGGGTGGAGCGGTGAGCGAGCCAACAGTTTG
>RFVZ01000032.1 GCA_009922405.1 Betaproteobacteria bacterium | reverse complement strand
TCGGTGTTTTTCATCATCTTCTCGGCAGTCCTGTTTTTCGCACCCGAGTTCGGTGGGTACTTCCTTGAGTACAACAACTTTGTGCCGGCCGATCCTCTGAAGACACCGGCCCACATCGCTCCCGTTTGGTACTTCACACCGTTTTACTCGGTGTTGCGGGCAGCCACCGAAGATTTCTTGCTGTACTGGTTGACCCCGGCCGTGATCGCCTACACCTTGCTGGTTTTTGCAACAGTCAAGCGCAGTATTGGCAAAGTAATCGCTGCAGCGGTCGCAGTAGCGATGATTGGCGGATTCTTTATCCTCGACGCCAAGTTCTGGGGCGTGGTCGGCATGGGCGCCTCGGTCGTGATTCTTTTTGCACTGCCCTGGATCGATAACAGCCCAGTGAAATCGATTCGTTACCGTCCGGGCTGGCACCTCTATCTCTACGCGCTGTTTGTGGTTGCGTTCGTGATCCTGGGATATTTCGGAACCCAGCCGCCAAGCGAAATTGGTGGGGTCTTGTCCAAGATTTGCACCCTGATCTATTTCGGCTTCTTTGCCCTGATGCCGTGGTGGAGTGAAATGGGCGAGGCCAAAATGGTCCCGACCCGAGTCACATTCGCCCATTAATTCGAAGAGCGCAGAGCATGACCCGCCTCACCCCCCTGATGGTTCTTAAGTTGGTTCCGAAGTTCGTTGCCACGTTCGTCGCCAGAATGGCGACGCTCACGGCAGCCTTCTGCACGGTGTTCGGTCTGACTGCATTGGGCAGTCTCCCGGCCCATGCGTCAGGTGGTGGGGTTCCGCTCGATCGATTCCCGACCGAGAAACTCAACGATCAGACCGCGCTTCAGAACGGCGCCAAGTTGTTCGTCAACCATTGCCTGAATTGTCATGGTGCGGCGCTGATGCGCTACAACCGGCTGACCGACATCGGATTGACTGAGGAGCAAATCCGCCAAAACCTGCTGTTCACGACCGATAAGGTCGGTGAACCGATGAAGACGGCCCTATCAGCGGCTGATGCAAAAGCCTGGTTTGGAGCACAACCACCGGATTTGTCAGTGATTGCCCGTGCCCGTGCGTCCGAGCAGGGCTCTGGACCCGATTGGCTCTATTCTTACCTACGGAACTACTACCGCGACTCGACCCGCGCGACCGGATGGAACAACGCCGTCTTCCCGAACGTGGGCATGCCCCATGTGTTCTGGGAACTTCAGGGCGCTCGTGGTGCACGATTTGAAGAAATCAAGGCAGCCAAGGACGACAAGGGCGTTGCCACTGGCTTCGTCAAAGTGACCGTGAATTTTGACGAGAAGGGGCTCCGGACCGAGACGTCTGAAGATCTTGCGCACGGCGAACACCCCCATGAAGGCATGACGGTGACGCTTGGCAAACCGGTTGGTGGCAAATTGTCTGTACCTGAGTACGACAATGCGATTGCCGATCTGGTGGCCTACCTCACCTTCATGGCCGATCCCAGCGCGAAGACCCGGACCCACCTGGGCGTTTGGGTATTGTTGTTTTTGGCGATCTTTACCGTGATCGCCTGGCGCCTCAACGCAGCGTACTGGAAAGACATCAAGTAAACTCGAGGGTTCGGCGCGACAGCCCATTCCCTCAGGAGAGTTGCTTCATGATGATGTTGTACTCGGGCACAACGTGCCCGTTCTCGCAACGCTGCCGGTTTGTTCTGTTCGAGAAGGGCATGGACTTTGAGATTCGCGATGTCGATCTCTATAACAAGCCCGAAGATATCTCGATCATGAACCCCTACGGCCAGGTGCCCATTCTGGTCGAGCGGGATCTGATTCTCTATGAATCGAACATCATTAACGAATACATTGATGAGCGCTTTCCGCATCCCCAGCTGATGCCGGCGGACCCGGTGCAGCGTGCGCGTGCGCGCCTTTTCCTGTTCAATTTCGAGCGCGAGTTGTTCGTCCATGTTCAGGTTCTCGAAAAGCGCGAACACAGCAAAGAGAGCTCGAAGCTGATGGAAAAAGCCCGGGCGCAGATCCGTGACCGACTTACCCAACTCGCGCCGATCTTTCTCAAGAACAAGCACATGTTGGGCGAAGAGTTTTCCATGCTCGATGTAGCGATCGCGCCTTTGTTGTGGCGCCTCGACCACTACGGTATTGACCTGCCCAAGGTCGCCGCACCCTTGCTCAAGTACGCCGAACGTATATTTGCGCGCCCCGCCTACATCGAAGCATTGACGCCTTCAGAGAAGGTCATGCGCCGGTGAACTCGTGATGGCAGACCCCTCGACCAAGCCTTACCTCGTTCGGGCCATCCACGAATGGTGTACCGATAACGGTTTCACGCCTTATCTCGCCGTGACGGTGGATGAGCGCACAATCGTGCCGCCGGGCTACGCGCGAAACGGTGAAATCGTTCTCAACGCATCGGTTGCGGCCACGAATCAGTTGCGCCTCGATAACGACTTCATCAGCTTTCAGGCCCGCTTCAACGGGCGGGCGCATGACATTCTGGTGCCTGTCACCAATGTCAGTGCCATTTATGCGCGCGAGAATGGTCACGGCATGGCGTTTGAGGTGCCCAAGTCGCCCGCCGTGGTCGGACCTGGCGAAGCGAGGGCACAGCCAGTCTCGAACCCCGGGGCTGAACGCACTGCGCGCCCATTGCGGGGCAAGCCCACGTTGGCGCTTGCGCCCGCGCCCGGCACGGCGCCCGTCGCCCAAGAGGGCGAACTCACTAAACTGCCAGCGGCGGTCGCGGTTTTAGCGACGGTGCCGTCAAAACCACGTGCCGTGCCGCCCATCGACGGGTCGGCTCACGCTGAAACTACCAATGCCCCGTCGGACGGCGCCTCTGCGGAAGGTGGCCTGGCCCCGAATAATCGCTCGGTGCCTGCGGGTGGTGATTCATCTGCGCCGACCACTACTTCAAAACCTAGAACGGCAACCCGCGCCTCCAGACTTCGAGCAAGCTTCCCATCGGTCGAAACGGGCGATGCCGATGCGCCAGCGAGTAGCGTTGTTCCTGCGGATAGCGAAACCCCGGTTCAGAAGGGTGGTGCTTCGCGCCGCCGTAGCGCTCCGGTCGCCGAAGTTGCGCTTGATTCGAAAGTCCTGGATGCTGATCCGCCCAATTTACCCGATGGCGGGCCAGACGAAGGACCAACAGACGGTCCAAAAGACGGTCCAAAAAGCGGGCCTGCGGGGCGTGCCAAGCTGACCCGTATCAAGTAATCTAACGGTGTTCCTGGAAACTCAGTTTTTATGCTGGCCGGCTTAGCTCAGTTGGTAGAGCAACTGATTTGTAATCAGTAGGTCTTCGGTTCGATTCCGGAAGCCGGCACCATCCAGTCCATGATTGAAATCAAAACTCTAAGTCCTGCAATTGGCGTCACCGGGCAGGTTGCAGTCGATGATTTGCAGTCGATCGCAGCCGCCGGTTATCGGTCGATCCTGTGCAACCGTCCCGATCATGAAGGGCCCGACCAGCCGAGCTTTCATGAGATCGAACAGGCTGCGCTCGCCTGCGGGCTCGTGGCACGTTACCTTCCGGTGATTTCCGGTGGGGTGACGCCCGCCGACGGTCTGGCATTTGCCCAGTTGCTGGAAGTTCTGCCCTGCCCCGTGCTCGCGTATTGCCGATCGGGTGCACGCTCAACCACGCTCTGGAATCTGGCGCAGGCGGTTGCCGCGGGCGATTAGTGCGGGTACACCCCCTGCTGTTTCTTGAGGACCTCTAAACCTGATGCCGCGTCGGCAAAGGATCCTCATGAGTACTATCGTTCCAGTTCACGGCTCATCGCAGTCGGTCACGCCCAATCTACATTCCGCGCAATCCCCTGATTTACTAACGCCTTCGACCGATCCGGTGGTTGCGGTTTGTTCGACCCACGCCGATGCCGACGTCGCAGTTCGGGCGTTAGGCCGTGCGGGCTTTGACATGAAAAAGCTCTCGGTCATCGGCAAGGGCTATCACACGACCGACCATGCCGTGGGCTTCTACACCATGGGCGACCGGATCAAGACTTGGGGCGGCATCGGTGGCTTTTGGGGCGCCATCTGGGGCCTGCTGCTCGGGCCCGCTATTTTCTACATCCCACCCGTCGGATTGATCGCCGCGGCCGGCCCGTTCGTCATGGCCTTGGTCGGCGCATTGGAAGGTGCCGCTGTTGTCGGTGGCGTGTCTGCAATCGGTGCAGCCCTTGTCAGCCTGGGGGTCTCCAAAGATCGCGCGATTAAGTACGAGGGCGAAATTCAGGCAGACCGGTTTGTGGTCATTGTCCACGGCACTGCACAAGACGTTGAGCGAGCACGAGGGGTGCTGGCCTCATCGCCGCATCCGGGGGCACTGAACGACGCGATGGCCTGACAGGCCGCGCACGCCGTTTGCAGCCCGTTTGCACCCCGGTTGCCCCGGTAATCCCCCTTGCGCCACAGCGTTCCCCTTGTTCACAAGGTTCAGGGGACCAGTAGCACCGGTGTTGACGAGATCGCGCAGACCCGCTGCGCAACGGACCCCAGCAGCAGGTCTGCAATCCGACTGCGTCCTTTGGTGCCCAAGACCATTAGATCGAAACCGCCAGAATCCGCCGCTACGGCGAGCTCCTGGGCTACGTGGCCGATGCGGATCAACTTCTCGGGCACTATCCCGCCCTCCTTGCAGAGGGTGATCGCTGGGGCGAGGTCCAGTTCGCTTTGTGCATGAAGGTGTTCGACAACCACCTTTTGCCCAACGAAATGGGAGGCTTGGTGGAGGGCGCTATCATCATGCACGCTAATTAATGTGATCGCCGGGGGGGCCCGACAGCTCTGGGCCAGGCCGATTGCATGTCGAGTCGCTTTCAGTGCAGATTCAGAGCCATCAATAGCGATGAGAAGCTTCATCTGTCCTCCAGGACGCGTCTGATTCGCTACGAGAGTACTGCCATCGCCTTACTGAGACGGGACTCGATCCGACGAGCGGTCGCTTCAAGAGCCGAGGCGGGTTTGGCCGCGCAGGCGTTCCAGCCTTCGATGAGTCCGGTTGCGCGCTGAGTTTCGAGACTCGAGAGTTTCGCTTCGCCCGCAATCCGATGGGCGATTGCGCCACCAACAACCTCATCGTGGGCTTCGCCCAGACGATTTTGTAGCTTCACCAATTGTTTCAGAGCCATGCGCACGCGCCGGGGCCTGGCTAACGCGGGGAGGGCGATTTCCATCGCATAGCGCAGACTTTTAGTACCGAGTCGGGTCCGATGCCAGTCCTGCGGTGTACGCGCCTTCATCAGCCGCCGCTCGAGCCGATGCCACAGCGCGAGGAGTTGTTGCAACGCAAACGGGCGCACGGGGTCGTCCAACGCAACCACCGGATCCGACGTGGGCTGTGGTTGAACCTTTGGAAGCGTTTGCAGATGGGGATGAGACTTCAGGTAGGCAAGTGACTGCAGGTGCAAGTGCGCTGGTGGCTGATCGGGTGACTGATCCTGTGCTTGCCCCGGCGGCTTTGCGGTCCGGGTGGGGCGGTGCTTGAGATGCAGCGCGAGCCGTTCACACAGGTACAAGACCATCAAAGCGAATCGGGTCGGCTCGCGACCGCTGAAAACCTCTCGATTACGATGTCGTGCTTGCGCGCGCACCTTTTGGGCGCCCTGAACAAGCGCCGCGAGCGCAGCGTCCTTTGGAAAGGCGGCGCGAACTTCGGCGAGCAGCCCGAGGCTAAACACATCGGTATCCCGAGCCTCGTTGGATCCACTCAGGAGCGTTCGTGCAGTCTGCTCAACGGCATCCCATCGGGCGTCATGTTCGGACAACTCAAAGAACCGGATGATGGCGCGAAACCGTCTCAGCGCAACCCGCAGCTGGTGAATGGCCTCGGGGTCCTCGCCCAGCAAGAGCGGCTCGATATTGGCAAGCAGATGGATCAGGGTCTCGCGCAAGGCGGCGGCTGCCGCCTCACCGATCGTTTGTGAATCGTGCAGAGGCGACTCATTACTTGGGACTGGCTGGGCGACCAGCGGTAAACGTCCACAAAGTCGCAGACCTCGGTCGTATTTGGTCGGTATGATCAGGGTGAGTTGATGGCGTTCGGCAAAGCGCAAGGCCCACCACAGAAAACCCAGTCGGGTCCCAGTGATGCGCTCGATTTCGAGTTCCCGGATCGGCCAGCGGACCTTGCGGGCGATGGGCGTACCGCCCAATTCATCGCGCTGCGCGCCAGGCAGTTCTGCCGTGATTTCGCCCTCATCGATACAAAGTTCAATCAGCAGCGACTGGGTCGCCTGAATCCGCCAGAGATGCCGTTCAAACTCGGTCACAAAGAGCGTGCGCAGGGCCTCGAAATGTCGGTGGACGACTTTGCCCACCGGCGTGTTGATTTCGGGCAAGGCCTCGCGTTGCGGGTTTGGTCCGGGGACGGGGCGTTCGAACTCAAAGCGCTCAAAAGGCACGTCGCCGTCGGCTTTCACCGTCTGTACATAGCCTTCAGGGGTCTTGCGAACGCGAAGGGCGACCCGCGCCTTGACCAATGCGCTGTCGGGGGTGTCGTAGTAGGTTGTCCAGAGCTTGACCGTGCGCCAGGGGCGTTCGCGATCAAAACCCGCTCGGCTCAGTCGCTGGCCGATGGTTTCATCAAAGCCAAATTTCAGTTCGAGTTCTGCAGTCCCAGCCATGGCGGCGATCGTGTGTTGGCAAATCCGGCGAGCTCGAGGACCCGACCAAGCGTGTGGTCGACCATGTCCTGAATTGATGCGGGTCGTTGGTAAAACCCCGGCAGCGGGGGGAAGATAATGCCGCCCATTTCGGTCACGGCCGCCATATTGCGCAGGTGCGCCAGATTGAGCGGGGTCTCGCGCACCAGTAAGAGCAATCGACGGCGTTCTTTAAGAGCGACATCGGCCGCGCGGGTGACGAGATTGTCCGAGAGCCCATGCGCAACCGCAGCCAGTGTGCGCATCGAGCAGGGGGCAATCACCATCGCTTCGGCCGCGAATGATCCGGAGGCAATCGAGGCGCCGATATTGCGCGGGGCGTGCACGACGTCAGCCAAGGCTTCAATCTCGTGGCGTGGCCGCTCCAGTTCGTGATCGACATTGAGCCAACCTGCGGGGGAAACAATCAGGTGCGTCTCCACCTCGGGCAATGTCCGGGCGATCTCGAGCAGGCGTACGCCGTAAATCGCACCGGACGCGCCCGTAATGCCGATGATCAGACGGCGGATCAAAGCCTATGGCGCCTCGTTGAGCAGTTGATGCAGTTCGCCCGAGGCGAACATTTCAGCCACGATATCGGATCCCCCGATAAATTCGCCATTGACATAAAGCTGGGGAATCGTCGGCCAGTTTGAGAAATCTTTGATGGCCTGACGTACTTCATCATCGTCGAGCACATTGACGGTGACCAGGCTCTTTGCGCCAGCCCCTTTGAGGGTTTGCACGGCTTTGCCCGAGAACCCGCATTGCGGGAATTGGGCAGTCCCTTTCATGAACAGTACAACCGGGTTGTCGGTGACAGTCTTTTGAATAAATTCCTTGGCGTCCATGGGATCTCGTTGAGGGATTGTGGATGGTTCGTATTCGGACTCAGTCGTTTATCGTACCCCAGTGCTGACACGATCGTGTCCCGCGAGATCCTGCCAGCTGCGCACTTGCTGCAGCCCTTGGGCTTGAAGAATGGCGCGCACAGCATCGCCCTGGTTGTATCCATGTTCGATCAGCAGGCAACCACCCGGCACTAATCGGGGCGGCGCGCCATCGATAATCACCCGAATGGCCTCAAGTCCATCCGCGCCGCTGGCCAGAGCGGTGGGGGGCTCGAAGCGCAGGTCACCTTGTTGCAGATGGTGATCTTGTGCCGCGATATAGGGGGGATTCACGACAATGCGGTCAAATTCGATCGCGTCCAGCGCGCCATACCAGTCCCCTGCAGCGAAAGTCACGGTCGCTCCGAGTCGTCGGGCATTTCTGCGTGCGACGGCCAGCGCGGTCGCCGACAGGTCTGTCGCCAGAACAAAGGCATCCGGCCTCGCGAGCGCAATCGAGATGGCGACAGCGCCCGAGCCGGTGGCGAGTTCCAGAACCTGAGCGCCACGGGGCAATCCCGCTAGCGTTTTCTCGACCAGTAACTCGGTCTCGGAGCGCGGGATTAAAACACTCGGGCCCACAGTCAGCGAATGCCCAAAAAATTCGCGCTGCCCGGTCAGATACGCGACGGGTTCGCCTGCCTGACGGCGCCGAATCAGGCGGCTGAAATGAGCGCTGCTCGACTCGGGCAATGCGTCATCACCGTGAGCAATGAGCCAGCTGCGATCTCGCCCGAGCACATGTCTTAAAAGAACCTGGGCGTCAGTTCGGTCAATGCCCGGTTGGGCCTGCGCCCATTTGAGAGCAGTCAGAACGGTCATCCGGGGCATCCGCTTTTCGGCTATCAAATTTCGGCCATCAACTCTCGTCGGCGAGTGCAGCCAGTTGCTCCGCCTGATATTCATTCGCCAGAGCAGTACTGATTTCCTCGAGGTCGCCTTCCATCACTGCTGCGAGCCGGTGCAGGGTCAGGTTGATTCGGTGGTCGGTAATTCTGCCCTGCGGAAAGTTATAGGTTCTGATTCGTTCACTGCGATCGCCCGATCCGATCAGGCTGCGTCGGGTTGCAGCTTCCCGGGCTTCGCGTTCGCGTCGCTCCCGGTCCCGCAGTCGCGCCGCCAGCACTTGCATCGCCCGGTCTTTGTTGCGGTGCTGCGAGCGGTCATCCTGACATTCGACGACCAGCCCGGTGGGTAGGTGGGTGATGCGCACCGCGCTATCGGTTTTATTGATGTGCTGACCGCCTGCGCCCGATGCGCGAAAGGTGTCGATCCGGAGATCTTCGGAGGCAATCGAAATCTCTTCGCGTTCGTCGGGTACCGGCAGGATGGCCACGGTGCAGGCCGACGTGTGGATTCGGCCCTGCGTTTCGGTCTCGGGTACCCGCTGCACTCGATGGCCACCGCTTTCGAATTTAAGGCCGCCATAAACACCGTTGATTTGCGCGGCTCCATTCTCACTGCCATCGACGCGCACGATCACTTCGCGCCAGCCACCCAAGTCTGAGGGCGACCCCGAGACGATTTCCGCGCGCCAACCGCAACGTTCGGCATAGCGCAGGTACATCCGCAACAAGTCGGCCGCAAACAGTGCGCTCTCATCCCCACCGGTGCCGGCGCGGATTTCGATAAAGGCACTGCGGTGATCGTCAGGGTCGCGCGGTAGCAACAAGCGCTCGAGGCGAGTCTCGCACTCGGCCAGTCGTTGTGTGGCGCTCGTCACCTCTTCTTCAGCGAAGGCCCTCATCTCGGGGTCTACGCCACCTGCGTCACGCAGCGACTTGCCTGTGATGAGGTCGGCCTCGGCCGCCCGCCATGCTTTCCATTGCGCGACCACTTCACCCAGTTCAGCGTGCTCGCGCATCAAGCGGCGGTAGGTGTCCAGATCGCGGGTCGCGTCCTCGGCTGAGAGGGAAGCATCGATCTCGACCAAGCGGGCCTCGAGCCGGTCGAGCCGGTCTCGCATGGAGGGCTTCACGGAATATTGGCGACCAGCAACTGCGTTATCGCCCGCCGGGCAAGAGACGCTCGACCCAGCCCTCCATATCGCTCGGCGGTTGGGCATCGGGTTGCTGCAGCAGCGTCACCGGTCCGTGCATGAATTTTGCGGTCAGCGCATTGGCCAGGGCCTCAAGGACCGCGTCGGGGGCGTCGCCGCGCGCAAGCATCTTGCGTGCGCGCTCAAGTTCGGCATCGCGCAACGTCCCCGCGCGCTCGTGCAGATGGCGAATGGCCGGGACGGCTCGCCGCGCACTCAGCCATTTCATAAAAGTTTCTACACGGCTTTCGATAATCGCCTCAGCCTGCGCCACCGCCGACCGGCGACTTTCCATGCCGGTTTGAACCACACGGCCGAGATCGTCCACGGTGTACAGGTAGACGTCATCGAGGCGATTGACTTCGGGTTCGATATCGCGCGGAACCGCCAGATCCACCATAAAAATCGGGCGCCGCCGACGCGCCTTGCTCGCACGCTCGACCATCCCCAGGCCAATGATCGGGAGCGAACTCGCAGTGCAGGAAATCACGATATCGAAGCGGTCGAGTGCGCCTGGCAGGTCGGCCAGTGGCATGGTCGAGACTTGGCTGGTTTGCCCTGCGAAACGCTCGGCCAGTGTCTTAGCCCGCTCGATCGTGCGGTTGGCGACAGTAATTGACCTGGGGCGCTGCGCGGCAAAGTGGGTGGCGGCGAGTTCGATCATTTCGCCGGCGCCAACAAACAGGATATGGGTCTGGCCCATATCTTCAAAGAGGCGCTGGGCCAGTCGGACGGCGGCGGCGGCGAGCGACACGGAATGGGCACCCAGTTCAGTCTGGGTTCGAACTTCTTTCGCCACCGCGAACGCGCGCTGAAAGAGCTGGTGCAGATGGGTGCCCAGGGACTGGGCCTCTTGCGCGCAGCGGGCAGCGTCTTTCATCTGACCCAAAATTTGCGGTTCGCCCAGGACCATCGAGTCGAGCCCACTGGCCACCCGAAACGCATGTCGCACCGCGCCCTCGCCGGGTAGGGCATACAGGTGTTCGTTGAGTTCACCCGCTGCAACCCGGCGATGGTTGGCGATCCATTCCTGAATCGCGGCTTGGGCTTGATCTGGGCGCTCGGTCGCGGCGTAGACTTCGGTCCGGTTGCAGGTCGACAGGATGGCGCTCTCGGAGACTAATCCGGGGTGTTGGCGGCGCAAATCACTGAGCGCGTCGCCCAGGTGGTCAACCGGAAACGCGACCCGTTCGCGCAAGGCGACCGGAGCGGTCACGTGATTTAGTCCGAGCGTGAGTAAAGCCATACGGCAGGTGCTGGGATCAGGTCCGGGTAATAGAGGCGGAGTTTAGCGCGTCATGCCAGGAAGAGGCGATAGGCTGGGTGGGCACTTTCATCGGTATAGGGATAACCCATGACATGCAAAAAGGCCTCGAATTCGGCCTTGTCGGCATCAGGCACCTGGATTCCAACCAATACCCGACCCGGGTCAGCGCCATGATTACGGTAGTGGAAAAGTGAAATGTTCCACGCGGGGTTCATCGCATTCAGGAATCGCATCAAGGCCCCTGGGCGCTCCGGGAATTCAAAGCGATAGAGCAATTCGTCGTTTGCGAGCGACGATCGCCCGCCAACCAGGTGCCGCAGGTGCAGTTTTGCGAGTTCGTCATTGCTCAGATCAATCGTCGCAAACCCCTGTCGCTCAAAGCCCTCGGCGATGGTGCGGGCCTCGTCATGATCGGCGACGGATACGCCAATGAAAATATGAGCGACACGCGCGTCAGCGATTCGGTAGTTGAATTCCGTAATCGGATGCGCACCCACCGTGGCACAAAACCGCCGAAAGCTCCCGCGCTCCTCGGGGATCGTCACCGCATAAACGGCCTCGCGGCGCTCGCCGATCTCGGCCCGCTCGGACACAAATCGGAGTCGATCAAAATTCATGTTGGCGCCGCAGGCGATTGCGATTAGTACCGCACTCTCGGCGCCGGTCCCGTCCAAGGCTCGATTGCGGGCGGCGCGCTCACGTTCGACCCAGGCCTTCAGGCCCGCGATGGCCAGGGCGCCCGCGGGCTCAAGAATCGATCGGGTCTCCTGAAACACGTCTTTGATCGCCGCGCAGACCGCGTCGGTGTCGACCAAGATGATTTCGTCTAAATGGGCGCTGCATAGGCGCAAGGTCTCATTACCCACCCTCTTGACCGCGGTGCCATCCGAAAACAGTCCAACCTCAGTGAGTTCGACGATTTTTCCTGCGGCAATGGACCGCGCCATCGCGTCGGAATCTGTTGTCTGGACGCCGATGATCTTGATGTCGGGACGCAACTGTTTAACGTAGGTTGCGACGCCGGCAGCCAGTCCGCCGCCGCCAATTGCGATGAAGATGGCGTCCAGGCGCCCAGTGTTCTGGCGCAGCAACTCCATCCCGATGGTGCCTTGACCGGCGATGACATTGGGGTCGTCGAACGGGTGGACGAAGGTCAGGTGTTGGGCCGCCTGCAGCGCGAGTGCGTACTCATAGGCCTCGCTGTAGGAGTCGCCCTGCAGGATCACTTCGGCACCGCGATGCTGAACCGCGTCAATTTTGACCTGCGGCGTCGTGACCGGCATGACGATAACCGCCCGGCAACCCAGACGCTGCGCTGCCAGCGCAACGCCCTGGGCGTGATTGCCCGCGGAGGCCGCGATCACGCCGCGCTCCCGGGCAGAGTAGTCCAGCTGGGCCATGCAGTTGTAAGCGCCGCGCAGCTTAAAGGAAAAAACGGGCTGCAAGTCTTCGCGCTTGAGCAGAACCCGAGCGCCCAGGCGTGCAGACAGGTGGTGGGCGGCGTCGAGTGGGGTTTCTTGCGCGACTTCGTAGACCCTCGCCGTCAGGATGCGCTTGAGGTAGTCGGTGGGGGTCAGCGCGGGAGAGGCCTGCGGCGAATCATCGGATGAAATCATAGTCAGCTAATTTTACGCCGATCGACCCATTGCAAAGGCCTGATCCCATTAGGGTTTGACACGGACCACCAAAACCGATCGGCTAGAATCGAGCGATATGAATGCTCCCATGGCCCCAGTGGCTGCTTTGACCTCCGCGTTGCCCCGACATGATTTGGACATCGATGTGCTGAGCACGATGTCGGACCGGCGCCTGCGCGAGATTCCCTACAACTACACGTCCTTTTCCGACCGCGAGATTGTCTTGCGTTTGCTCGGAGAAGAGGGTTGGCAGATTGTGGACGAACTCCGGTCCGAACGGCGAACAGGCCGATCTGCGCGGATGTTGTACGAGGTGCTGGGCGACATCTGGGTGGTACAGCGCAATCCCTATCTGCAGGACGATCTACTCGACAACCCCAAGCGCCGTGCCCTGCTGATTGAAGCGCTCCATCATCGACTGGGTGAAGTCAGTCGTCGTGGGGCGATCGATGAAGGCCAGGGCGCCGACCCAAGCACGATCGCCCGCGCGGGGCGTGTCGCCCGTCTCTTGGCGCTGGCAGCAGAGGCCGTGCGCGCCTTCGAACGTGAGTTTGAACAGACCGCAACCTTGCGCAAGCAGGTCGAGCGTCGTTTGGGCCGGGTAACCGCCAAGGACAACATTCGATTTGATGGGATGAGCCGAGTCTCTCATGTGACCGATGCGACTGATTGGCGCGTTGAATACCCGTTTGTGGTCTTGACTCCGGAGTCGGAGAACGAAGTGGCTGCGCTCGTGACGGGTTGTATCGAGCTCGGCCTGACCATCATTGCGCGGGGCGGTGGTACGGGCTACACCGGCGGCGCGATTCCGTTGTCGCCACGATCCGCCGTGATCAATACCGAAAAACTGGAGTCGCTCGGCCCCGTCGAATCGATGAAATTGCCCGGCATCGAAGCCCCGGTCAGTACGATTTTTTCGGCTGCCGGCGTGGTTACCAAGCGGGTTGCGGATGCAGCCGACGCCGCCGGTCTCGTCTTTGCGGTCGACCCGACCTCGGCTGAAGCCTCGTGCATCGGCGGTAATGTTGCGATGAACGCAGGCGGCAAAAAGGCCGTGCTCTGGGGAACTGCGCTCGACAACCTCTACTGGTGGCGGATGGTCGACCCCGACGGTCGCTGGCTCGAGGTGACTCGGCTGGACCATAACCTGGGCAAGATTCACGAGGCGCCAATGGCGACCTTCGAGCTCAATTGGTTCGAAGCCGATGCACTGGCCGAGGACGGGCGCATGCGGGGGCCTGCTAAACGCACGGAAACGCTCCGCATCGAAGGCCAGCGCTTTCGCAAGACGGGCTTGGGCAAGGATGTCACAGACAAGTTTTTAGCGGGTCTGCCCGGGGTCCAAAAAGAGGGCACCGATGGGTTGATTACCTCAGCGCGCTGGGTCTTGCACCGGATGCCATCCCATGTGAGGACGGTCTGTCTCGAGTTTTTTGGACAGCCCCGTGATGCGGTGCCGTCGATTGTTGAAATCAAGAACTATCTCCTGGGGCTGGCCGCCAAGCCCGATGCGGCCACCCGCCCGGCCGTGTTGCTCGCCGGTCTCGAACACCTCGACGAGCGCTATCTGCGGGCTGTGGGTTACGCCACCAAGAGCAAGCGTGGTGGTCTGCCCAAGATGGTGTTGATTGGCGATATCGTTGGCGATGATGGTGACGCGGTTGCGCACGCGACCAGTGAAGTCATCCGGCTCGCCAATGGCCGTTCCGGTGAGGGGTTTGTTGCGGTCAGCCCTGAGGCCCGCAAGACCTTCTGGCTTGACCGTGCCCGTACGGCTGCGATCGCTCGTCACACCAACGCCTTCAAGATCAATGAAGACGTGGTGATCCCGCTCGAGCGCATGGGCGAATACACCGACGGGATTGAGCGGATCAATATCGAACTCTCGATCAGTAACAAGCTGCGCTTGGTCGCCGCTCTGGAGGGGGTGCTAGATGGCGTGGCGCGCGGTGAGACCGCGCTGGGTAAAGCCGGTGATAGCGAACTTGACCGAACTCCGGCGGCCGACCTGCTGAAAGAACGGTTACCGCTTGCCCGCGAGCTCCTTGCGCGAGTTGGGACGCGCTGGGATTTCTTGCTCCAGCAAATTGATCAGCCACTCGACTCGTTGCTCGAGGGCCTGCACGCCATTGGGATTGAACCCGCCGTGGGGATCGAAGCAAGTCAGCGGGACCCTGATGCAACACTGTTTCGGATCCTGCAGGACCGATCGGTCCGGGTTTCGTGGAAACTCGAATTGCGCGATCGCCTGGCCGAGATTTTTTCGGGGGCTGCCTTCGCCCCCGTCCGTCAGGCGTTCGAGGACACTCATCAAAAGGTGTTGCGTTCGCGGGTATTCATCGCGTTGCACATGCATGCCGGCGACGGCAACGTGCATACCAATCTCCCGGTCAACAGCGATGATTACGGCATGCTTCAGCAGGCCAATGCCGCGGTCGTGCGCATCATGGCCCTGGCGCGCTCGCTCGATGGCGTCATTTCGGGCGAGCATGGCATTGGGATCACCAAGCTCGAATTTTTGACCGATGCCGAACTGGCTCCGTTTGCTGATTACAAAAAACGCATTGATCCGAACGGGCACTTCAATGCTGGAAAGCTTCTGCGCAACGGGGCCGTCGCCAGTGATCTGCGCAACGCCTACACGCCTTCGTTTGGTCTGATGGGGGCCGAGAGCCTGATCCTGCAACAGTCCGATATTGGCTCGATTGCGGCGTCCGTCAAGGACTGCCTGCGTTGCGGCAAGTGCAAACCCGTGTGTGCGACCCACGTGCCGCGCGCCAATTTGTTCTACTCGCCACGCAACAAGATTTTGGCGACCAGTCTGCTGGTCGAGGCCTTCCTCTACGAAGAGCAGACCCGACGTGGCGTTTCGATCAAACACTGGGAAGAGTTTGGCGATGTGGCCGATCACTGCACGGTGTGTCACAAGTGTTTGAACCCGTGCCCGGTCGATATCGATTTTGGTGAAGTTTCGATGAACATGCGCAATCTCTTGCGCAAGATGGGTCAGCGACGCTTCAATCCGGGTACTTCAGCCGCCATGCTGTTGCTCAATG